>JABIGM010000032.1 GCA_018650165.1 Methanobacteriota archaeon | reverse complement strand
TTTTCACAAGAGTCAGCGCCATTTGCAATACCCCATAGTCCATCAGGGTTAGACCAAGTATCAGAATCCGAATCAACGCAACCGAGGCGGTCTGCAGTTGAAGTTCCAGCTAAAGAAACACAACTATCTGGCGAAGTTCCTGCCTGATTGTCACCGTATCCATCTCCATCATCATCTTCCCACTGAGTAGGCTCGCTAGGAAACGCATCTCCTGTATCGGACCAGCCATCACTATCTGAATCAGGACAGCCGGCTAAATCTACAGTTGAACTTCCAGCAACTGAGGGGCAGTCATCATCATCATCGTCGAAACCATCACCATCAGTATCGCTAGAAAGATTAGACATAGCGTAAGGGGAGTCCAAAACGAAAGCAAAATGTTGTGGACCATTTGGAACACTACTTCCGTTGATATGAACTTCCCATATTCCTTGGGTAGGAGATGAAATCGTTGTACCATACATGTTGTCGATATTATTGCCATACTCTACCCAGTTACCACTAGGGTCTTTCAATGCAAAATCAAGGTCATTGACCAGGTTTGTACTTGCTGCTGCAGTACTTGGATAATCAGTATATGATAGCATCAATCGCAAATCTGGAGCGGATGCTGGAACGGTGAACCTGTACCCTATTGTATCACCGGTTCCCACGGATTCATTATCGATAAATGATGAATTTACAGCCCTATCTAAATCAAGTAAACCATATCCTTCATGATTATTTGGCGCAATTTCTCCAGCACCATTAGTGGCCGAGCCATATTGTCCGGCCATATCATGTGAAGATGTTGATAGTATTCCTTTAACCAGAGCACTAGTTGGTGTTGTGTAGGCTAGATTATCAAACATGTGCTGATAGATTAGCGCTGAAGCACCAGCGGTGATTGGGGTGGCCATTGATGTGCCTCCCATGTAAACATAATTAGAATCAAATGTACCCCAACCACTTGCCGAAGTCGAACGGCTTCTTGAAGAAAGTATGAATGTTCCAGGTGCCGAAAGTTCAGGTTTTTGTCTACCATCATCAGTAGGTCCACGACTTGAAAATGCAGCCATTCCTTCAGAATTATTAGCGGCTTTATCGCCACTCAGCGGGTTGCTTGAGTATCCCCACCCAGACCAAGTTGCAGAGATTGTAGGTCTGTCATTTTCCGATGCTCCAATGGTAAATACATTCTTTGCTGTTGCAGGTGCACCAATACTATCAGCATCGATTTCACCATCGGAGTTTACATCTTCACCACTATTGCCTGCCGAAAATAAGATCAGCATACCAGTGTGGTTCCATGATGAAAAATCTGCTTGCATGGATTTAGCAGAATATTCTCCATAGACATTTGAGCCCCATGAATTTGTATGGATATTAGTTCCATTTTCTGCGGCTTCATCAAACATTTGATTCAGGTCATCTGGTATTCCATAAAGGCCATATCCATCAACAGCCCACCAATATGTGCTCTCAGCAAAAGTAGTCCAATCAACATAAGTTTCGAGAGCCTGCATGTATAATTGAGCCTCAGGCGCAATTCCCTTAATCGCTCCACTGGATGCGGTTCCATCGCCTAGAACCGAACCTGCAACATGAGTTCCATGTCCATTTGCACATGTGCCACAATTTGAAACATCTGCAGCACCGTCATTGTATGGGGTATTGGCTAGGCTTTGCAATGATGGTTTCAAAGGATAGCTTTTGATATCTAAAATATGGTCTTGGAAATCAGGATGCATATTGGAATCATTTACTCCATTATCCAATCCACTGTCCCCTACTGCTACAACGATTCCAGAACCATCTAGGCCGGACCAAGAAGAATCAATTCCCGACATCAGTAATGTTGATTGTAAAACATCTGCCGAAATGACATTGTCTGATTCATTGTTGTGTAAAAACATTTCAAAATTAGGCTCAATCCATTCAATTTCAGATTGTTCGGACAACCAATGAACTCCGGAGGTGTGGGCTTCGACTTGGGCCCATCTCCAACTATGGTCGATCACTGTAATATCGCCTCGTGATTCTATCTCTTCAGGTAATTGATTACCTGATAATACAAGCTGTACTATTCCCCTACCGTTGATAATCATATGCTGTTTTATTTCTCCATCTAAGGCAGGTAATAATTTTGGATGTAATTTGGCAGAAGGTGGCATCTGTACCATTCCTTCAACATCAAGCGCTGCTAATTCTGCTGGGGTTTGACCACTCAGTTCACAATGGAAAGAAGATGTTGGGAGGAATGACCAGCATTCGACGCCTGCATCTGCAAGTTCGTGAACCCATTCGGTAGGAATTGGATATTCGTGCGTTAGCATCCAGAATCCATACTGTGGGAATGCTGGAACTTGGCTAATAGGAGTCGCTTTTACATCTCCATTCCGCAGTCCAATCGTACCACCGTCTTCGTTTTGAGGTTGTGATGCTACCACTGAAACGAAGGATGATAAAACCAGCAGACCGACCAAGGCTATTGCGCGCATGTTACTAGGTTACACTGGGTGGGGAATGAAGGTTACCATCCTACGCAAGTTCATAATCCGAGTGCTAGACGACCAAACATGGGAGCGGGACATGCGCGGGCTGCACAATATGATCACCTTACTCCAGAGGACTTGAACGAGTCCAAAATAGAAGTACTCGGTAAACAAATTTGGAGAGTAATCCCCTATGGAATGCGCTACAAAAAGAGAGCACTAACCGGTATTTTAGCAAATGGTCTAGCCCGGTTTGCAGATTTGTTACCGTTCGTATTTATCGGATTCGCTGTTGATTATTATTCGGGGAATACTACAGATGGATTTTTTGGGAGTATGAGAGATTTCCTCGACGAATCAATATTTCCTTTACTGACAGAGAATCTCGCCGTAGGTTATGGTATCCTGATTTTCCTTGGATTTGCTAGCCTTGCAGTTTTCCAAGGGATTAGTGAGTATTGTTGGCAAACACTTGGTTACAAGGTTCAACACGATCTAAGATTAGATGCGACTCGTTCGTTGATAGACATGGAAGCATCGTACTATGACTTGCGTCAAACTGGGCAATTGATGAGCGTTCTTTCTGCTGATGTAAATCAGTTAGAGGATGTGATTAGTGATGCCTCTACCTCGATAATCAGAATAGTTGTTACCTTTGGAACAGCTTTCTTGATTCTGACTTTAATGAGTTGGAAATTGGCAGCAGTATTGTTCGCGCCTCTTGTTTTGATTATACCATTAGTCTATCTTTTCTCAACACGTGTTCAGCGTAAATACCGCCAGCAAAGAGAATCTACTGGAGATATAACAGCAGTATTGGAAAATGTAATTTCAGGAATTGCAGTTGTTCAAGCATATAATGCACAGGAATGGGAAGCAAATCGAGTTGACAAAGAATCAACTATTTACCGTGAACAAGCAATAGGTGCAAGCCGTGATAGAAACAGATTCTTGCCAGGGTTGTATGCCATAGCAGGTATTGCTTTCGGCCTACTAGTCACCGTTGGTGGCTATTTGACAAAGTCCGGAGATATTAGTACAGGGCAACTGGTAACATTCCTTTTGATTTCTACTAGAATGACCATGCCTATGTTCATCTTCGGTATGCTAGTCAATCAACTTCAGAAAGGTGAAGCGAGTGCACGTAGAGTGTTTTCACTAGTCGACTTAGAACCCAATATCACCGATAAACCAGATGCGTCTGAATTAGATGCAGCGATAACTTCAGTTGAATTTGAGGATGTCCATTTTACATATCCTGGGACTACAACCAAGGTTCTGGCTGGAATTTCTTTCAAAGTTTCTGCAGGTCAATTCCTTGGTGTAATGGGTCACACAGGTGCTGGAAAAACTACAATTCTAAAATTGCTAATGCGCTACTATGAGCCTCAAGAGGGTCGCGTATTGGTTAATGGAATCGATGTACAAGATTTGACTCTTGACTCAGTAAGAGCCGGTATGGGATTTGTCAGTCAAGAGCCTTTCCTCTTCTTCGGTACACTAAAGCAGAATGTAGCGTACAACAGAGATGCCAGTGACGAAGAGATAATGTCAGCATTGGAATTAGCAGGTGCTGCAGATTTCGTCAAAGATTTCGAAGACGGCCTGAAGACAATGGTTGGGGACAGAGGTACCAAACTATCTGGTGGCCAGCGTGCTAGAGTCTCGCTTGCTAGAGCTTTACTAAAGAACCCGAGTCTACTTGTTTTGGATGAGGCATCAAGTGCCCTAGATGCAGAAACAGAGAAGAGAATCCAAGAGAACTTAATCGCAAGTGGCGGAGACAGAACCACAATTGCAGTTGCACACAGATTATCGACAATACGTAACGCCGAGGAGATCATTTCAATGGTCGATGGAGCAATCGTTGAGCGCGGTAATCATGAATCACTTCTTGCTAACAATGGAGTATATGCAAGTCAGTGGCAGATTCAGACTGGTGAACGCTGAGTCATTGTGTAGTGATTTCAAGGTTTGTCAATCTGCTTACGCCTTTTTTCTTCGAGGTCGGGTGCGAACCTTTTGTCACCTTGAATAATGGTAACCGATAGTAGTAGAAATGTGGGGAATCCTACAACGATTGCCCACACAGATACAGACAGGTTTAGGAGTTCATGTTCCTCAAAGATTTCAGCAATAATGATTATTGCAATGACAAGGAGGACGCGAATTAGGGTTATCCAACTCCTAATCATCAACCAAATTTCTCTTCCATCAGATGAATAAGTTGGCGAATTGTATCTGTCTTCCTGATACTTCGCCATGGATGGCCCTGAACCGGGCCCTGCTTAAGTTTAGTCAAGCAGTACGTATTCTATCGTCAATCTGTTCACCAACGCCGGCACTTCCGCCAGTGCGGCGAATCTCTCGCCATGCTTTGTTGACACCAGCACCGTATGCCCAGTGAGCAAGGAATACGAATAGTGGTGCTAAGAATACCGTTCCAATACTTCTGTGAGGGCTGGTTCCAATCGCTGCTCCAAGCCATGAGATTGCAATGTAGATTCCAGCTAATCCAACTGGGATGTGGAAGGCAATTCTCGATACATCCCAATCTCCACCAAGTGTGAACCAAAGTTCTGCGGCAGCGCCTCCGGTGACTGCACCGTAAATCACACTAATTGCAGCCGCTACAACTAGCCAAGGGAAGAATCCGATTGCAGTATGGGACCATTCAGAGATCTCAGTCCAGCGCTTGTTAGCAACCATTCGAGTGTATCCATAATTTCGCATTCGCTTCATGTAGGGTCTAAATGGCCTACGTCTACGGTGGGGCATCACATTCTCAGGGTCGATAAACAACTTGTGACCCTTTCGTTGAATCTTAGCGTCTAGTACTACATCTTCAGCACCAATACAACCGTCTTCAAAGAAACCTACTTCACGAAGGTTAGCCATCCTATGTGCGCAATTCACACCAGGGTTGTGCTTTATTGGAACCAATTTTCCCTTTGGCTGAGCGCCATAGCGTGTCCCCGCAGTCATGAATTTAGTACAAAATGCAACATCTGCGCACTTTGCTCCAAATGGGTCTTCGTCGGGGGCGAAATTAGGTCCGCCGACAGCTCCTACTTCCGGGTCGTCGAACCAACGCACCAATTTTTCAACCCAATCCAAAGGGGGAATTGTATCATCATCAGTGAATAATACAAGGTCATGGTCCATCTGTTCGAGGGCAAAGTTGCAAGCATTAGCTCGATTGCGAGACGGGTCGTCAATCCATGTCACTCCATACTTTTCACAAACTTCCTTCGTATGGTCTTTTGACTTAGAATCAGAAATCACAATTTCAAAATCAGTATAGGTTTGCTTCGAGAGTCTCCCTAGCACAATATCCAATTCATCAGCATTGTTGATGGTCGGAATTAGAACCGCCACTTTGAACGGCTCACCGTTTTCTTTGAGCAGGGGTGTAATATCTGCCATATACGGGCCACACCGCACACCTTGATGAAACCATCTCAATGAAATGCGCAATTGTTAATCTACCTCAAAGGGGTGCGTTTGGGGGGTCTGAACAATTAGAAGGTTCATAAGCCTCCAAAGAGGCAAAGAAAGTATAGGGATGCTCTCATGTTGAACGTCACAGCCCGTCAAGAACTAATGCGAACCATTGTAGATACACTTGGAGTCGTTGTTGAAGAGGCAAGATTAGACTTCGGAAAAGATGGTCTTTCTGTAAGGGTCGTTGACCCATCACATGTTGCCATGATCAAGATGGAAGTCGATAGTGCTGCATTTGAAACATGGGAAATCGATGAGACACAACTTGGTCTTGAAATGCGAAAATTAACCGGTATTTTGGGCCAAGGCGGCGCAGGAGACATGGTTGAATTAGCATACAACGATGAATCAGGCCAAGCGACCATCAAGATTGGCAGAATCGATTTGAATCTGCGACCACTCGACAATACAACTCTGAATCCACCGAATGTGCCATCCTTGGAATTGCCATGTGGCGTTACAATCGCAGGTTCAGAACTTGCTAAAGCACTCAGAGCAACCAAACTCGTAGGAGATTTGGTCAATCTTTCTCTAACCAAATCTGCATTTGCAGTAAATGTGAAAGGTCCAACAGATTCAGTAAACGTAGAATTTTCAAAGGATGAATTAGTTGCAATCGACTGCAACGAGGATGCACGTTCTCAATATTCCCTTACCTACCTTACTCCAATGGCAAAAGTGTTTGAGAAAATCGAAAACGTCAGTCTAAGATTTGGCGAGAATTTCCCTCTAAAGTTAGCATTTGATTTCGCAGATGGAGCAGGGACAGTAGAATACTTCCTAGCACCGAGAGTTGAAGGCGACTTCTGATAACCCTTAGTTGGTAATGTAGTAAAGACAATGATTGTCTTCCAGTCCGTGTAGGTCAATCTGTTCCTCAACAGTTAGTCCAGCATCTTCTAGTTGCACTCTAACTTGATTGAAAACTTCTTTTTCTCCAGCATCAGAAAATCGTTCAGATGCTGCTTTTAACGACAGAAGTCCTTTGCCACCAGGCTTGAGAAATCTGTTAACAGCATTGATAAAAATCTCTGTTTGACCAGCTTGGCTGACATCTTGTAACAGCCAATCCACCTTTGAAGCAACCATTATTCCCCACGCAGCATGCTTTCTAGCATCACCTAGAACCGGCACAAGCCCCGGACGAATAGTGGAGAGATGTACCAAATCTCTCAAGCAGCGTGGTGAAAGGTCTATTGCAATGATACGCCCATCCTTTTGGTTATCCATTCCACAGACGTGGTCGTGAAGATGGGATAGTGATGTTCCATGGCCTGCGCCAAGGTATAGGCATGTATCACCTTCTTGCGGTAATAGATCATATTGTGATTTTCTAGATCGTGACAAAGCTGCTCCAAGTTTCGAGCGAGTAGGGTCCCAACGCCTATACTCTTCACCCTTGAATTTCCGAAGAGATTCACCATACTGTGAAACCTTAGGGACTGCATTCAGTGTCCAAATGGCCCTGCCATCAACCATGACGGCCCAGGAAAGGCGGCGTTTTTTCCCCATATTTTCACCTCGATGGTGGGGTCGAATTCTCACTTCGAATAGTTTCTACTCTATCGGCTACCGCATCTATGGTGGCTTGGTCCCACTTTTCACCACCGAATTCATCACACCTTGCGGCGATAGTTGCTTTTGCAGCAACGGTTCTAGCGATTTTTCCTCTCATCCATCGTGGCGAACGGGAGATCCATGGGTGCATGAATATGTGTCCGTGTTTTGGCGATGGTGAACCGGTTTTCAAATGGTTGAAAAATGCTTTTTCAGCTCCAAGAATCTGCATTGTACCAGCAGGTAGTCGTGCCAATCGAGCACGGCCATGAGCTTCAACACACAACCTTGCGGCAAGGATTGGTCCAAGTAATGCCGAAAGCGACTGCAAGTGCTGCGAAGCGAGTTCTCGCACAACATCTTCCATTCGCTCCAAGCGATTTTTGATTTCTAAGACACTTTGGGCCCAATCGTGAAGACTATCCCATTCTGCATCTGTCGGTCCTTTTGGTGGCATACCAATCCCGATTTCATCCGCTAGTTCACTAAGATTAGAACAATTGATTACTTTGTGGGCTAGAGCGCTTCTATCACGTTCGAACCTTGCTTCTGGTAGAAATAATCCAACCCATTCTACCAATCTACCTTCAATTGTGATGTAGGCGGCTCGAAGTTCATCCGATGCTCGTAAAATGTGTTCCAAGCGTCTGTCAGGGTCGCCGGCTGCAGCGTCAACACCACGCTTAGAAAGTAAGATTGCAGCTCTATCTAGTGCGGCTAAAGCCTCAGAACTCGGAATCGGCCAGTTAGCATCAGGTAATTCGTCATCGCCGTGAATCAATACTTTGGCATCAGGAAATCGCTCTGACAGCCTCTCAGCCTCGGGAGTCATCGCCATATGGGCAATCATATCCATCCGAGAGCAAACTGCATCAGTATCCTTCCAGCCATTCCATTCCTCGACGTCAACAATGTTGCCATTTGAGTCTGCGACAGCCGCCGCTCTCCAGTCATACCACAGCCACATATGGTGGTCCACTCGTCTCCCATTGATGAATCAATTGCTGCTGTCCTTTAGACAATGTTGATATGTATGATTGTTTCACCTGTTCCTATGTTCTGTCCAGAATGTGGCACACTCGCATTCCCTACACCTTCGGGCGAGATTAATTGTACCAATTACAAATGTGGATATTCTGGGCCTGCTAATGTGAAAGTAAAGGGTGTCGATGGTAAGGAAGTAGACCTTTCAAAAACCACCTCGTCAACCAAGGCAGAAACTCGTGTGTATGAAGTTATCAAAGATTCAGATGAGATGAAAGGTGTACTAACTACCAATGCCTATCTCTGTCCAAAGTGTGAATGCCGAGAAGTATATTCGTACCTAGAGCAAACCCGTTCTTCTGATGAACCCGAAACAAGAATGCTTACTTGCAAAGATTGTGGGAAGGGTTGGAGAGAGTTCTGAAGTTGTGATGACGTATGCAAATGCGCGTCTTAATCGCCTGTTTGATACTAATTATTCCCGGTTGTTTTTCTGAAGAGAGTATCGACTTCAATGGTGAAGATCTAAACGAAATGGAGACTTTCAAATTCACACTTAGTGACCAAGAACAATCTTCTTACTCATTGGAAGATGCAGATGGTAAAGTTGTAGTTCTTGCATTTATCTATACTCGATGTGATGATGTTTGCCTTTTGATTTCTCAAAATTTGAAAGTGGTCAAGTCTCAATTAACATCCGAGGAACTAGAGCAAGTAGTATTCGTTTCAGTAACAATTGATTGGCGTCACGACTCTCCTGAAGTTCTGCAAAACTGGTCTGCCGATATGGGTCTAGATTGGCCACACCTCACCGATTGGAATTCAGATGAAATCAGAAACACATATTCTGCATATGATGTAATTCCTTATGATGAAGAAGATTACCAAGATATTCACCTACAACCTGTTTACATTTTAGATTCAAATCTAAATGGTAGAGTTATGTGGAATGAGTACGACTGGCCAATCGACTTATTCATGGAAGATTTGCGTACAGTGTTAGATTTGGAGGCATGATGATGAGAGTTGAAGCGTTTTTTCTAGCAATAATTTTGCTCCTTCCTGGTTGTATGTCGGAAGACGAAGAGGTTCCAGTCACGTTTAATGGCCTTAATTTAGAAGGAAGTGAAACTTACAGATTCACTCTTGAGAGCGCAGATGGCGACTTATGGAGTATGGATGAGCAAAAGGGCAAGGTGGTAATTCTCGTATTCATGTTTACTCGATGTGAAAACACTTGTCCGGTAACTAGTCAGAACATCAAGATGGCCCAGGACACACTGACTGAAGAGGAATTAGAGAAGATTAGTATCGTCTCAGTTACAGTTGATTGGAGAACCGATTCGCCTTCTAAATTACAAAATTGGACTGAAGAAAGAGGATATGATTGGCCGCATTTAACCGGTAGTGAAGATGCTCTAAAGATGGTATATGACACATATGGTGTAGGGCCATTTGAGGAGTCCGATGATTCTGAAGAGGGCTACACAGTCGCCCATACATCACCAACTTACATTCTAGATAGTGATTTGAAAGGTAGAGTCGTTTGGTCAGATTTTGATTTTCCAGTCGACCTCTTTGTTGAGGATGTTAGAACTGTATTGGATAATTATTGATTACTTCTGACAAGATGCACACCAGAAGGTCGAGCGTCCACCTTGAATTAGTCGTTCTACAATACCGCCACACTCACAACCTGATCCTTCTTTGTCGTATACTTTGAACTGGTGAGGGAAATAGCCCAGAGTACCATCGACTCCGGCGAAATCTCTCAGTGTTGAGCCACCAGCTTGAATTGCTTCAGCCAAAATTATTTTGATTTCGTTTACCAAGATTGCACATTCTTTTAATGTGATTTTATTTGAAATTCTAATGGGTGAAATCTTACTTCGATTGAGTGCTTCACAGACATAGATATTGCCAACACCTACTACGACTTTCTGGTCTAAAATACATATTTTGATTGGACTTTTACGGCGTTGTAACTTTTGAAACAAGTCATTAGCAGTCCATTCCTCTAGTGGCTCAGGTCCAAGGTGGTCGAGTAATTTGTGTGAATCTCCTCTGTAGATGTCAAGAACTCCGAATCTTCGAGGATCGTTGTATACCGACATGCTACCATCATCTAAGTGGATTACAACATGGTCATGTTTTCCTTCACAATCATTAGCATCTAATGTCCACTTACCACTCATTCCGAGATGTGAAAGCAGAATATCGCCATTATCGAGATCGATTAACAGATATTTCGCCCTTCTTCTAATAGCTGTAATTACTTGTCCAGTAAGTCGCTCCTCTAGTCCATCTGGAAATGGGAAACGTAAACCCGCTCTGCGTAATTCTACGCCATCGATTCTTTTTCCAATCCAAGAACGAGAAAGCCCGGTACGGACTGTTTCGACCTCAGGCAACTCTGGCATGCCTGCTGCTAATACTCGCCATCAATAGTATTGATGTGTTAAAATCCAGCAAGTTTGATGGCAGTCCACAATGCTAGTCCGATCATTAAAACACCTGTAATAACATTCAGAGTACGTTGATTCGCCTCTATTTTCACTAGCATTGCTGAGTTGGAAAGAACCAGTGCGACTAGTACATACCAAACAGTATCAATTGTCATACCCATCCCAGCAATCACCCATTTGGTATCACTGGACATGCTGGGGTCTAGGACTGTGGAGAGTACTGCAAGCATGAATACTGCAATTTTAGGGTTCAAGAACGCTATGAAAAAACCCTCGACAAAACCCTTGGTTTTTCCTTCTGATTGAACAATCTCTTTCGCCTCACTACGTATCATTCCTACTCCTAAATAAAGCAAGAATAAGCCGCCAATTATCTGCATGAATGTGAAAAGTTCAGGATTGTTTTCCATCAGTATTACTAGACCAAATACGACTGTTATGGCATAGAATCCAAAACCGATACCATGCCCAACTGCACAAGCAAGACCCCTTGCTCTTCCACCAATCATGGTATTACGCAATACAATTGCGAGTGATGGACCTGGAGACGTTGCTCCGAGAGTGAACATCACGGCAGCAGCTGAGATTGCAGTTAAGTCCACAACACTCGGAAGGAGTATGTGTCCATGACCTTTCTGCTATTTCATTCCAAGTAGGAGATTGTATGTGCACCTAATCTCTTTGCTGCCTCTAAAGAAGCTTGTATCATGTGTGCTCTAACCTCAACATGGTCCAGAACAATTACAGTAGCCTTGACTAACGACTCTGCTGCGGTTGGGCGTAATTTTGTGTCCTCACTTGCCATGATTGCACTACTTCTCTTCTACACCTATTTACTTTTGTCTAGATGCGTCACTGAAATGGTTTTGAAATGTGATTGAATAGTGAAATTGATTTCCGAATGGTGGCATTAGATTTACCATAAAAAGGTATATTTTTTCACTTTCCAGACAGACAACTGAAATTTATGAATCGCTTCATGCTCCCCGTGGCATTTTTACAAGAAGTTAGGATTTATTGAAACCGATTCAAACGGTGACTCCATAAGCGAGTGGCAGCCGCCTCGCAACATGTCCCGTGAACTAATCCGTGTGGAGGGTGTAGACCGTTCATTCGGCGCTGTCACCGTTTTGCAGGACATCAATCTCATGGTCAATGAAGGTGACCGTGTTGGAATAGTTGGTCACAACGGTGCTGGAAAGACAACACTGCTCAATACTATCTCTGAACAAAAGCAGGATGTTGGTGACATCGATTTCGCATCAGGCATACGTATTGCATATCTCACTCAGATACGAGATATCGATGAAGATTCAACAATTGAGGAAGAATTATCTCGTAAAGGTCGTCAATTCCAGGAATTGGAAGAGGAGATTGCAACTATCGAAGCACAAATGATTGACCCATCATTCTACGAAGGAAATTGGCAACCTGTTATGGAGCGCTACTCAGAACTCCAAACAATGCTCGGCACTTCAGGTGGAGGGAATGTTGCCAATATTGCTAAGGCGATTTTAGAGATGCTAGGTCTTGATCAACATCCTATGGAAATGAAAGTCAACAAACTTTCAGGAGGCGAGAAGGCAAAACTTGCTCTTGCTCGTCAACTTGTAGGCTTAGCCGGCGTTGATGTCATCTTCCTTGACGAGCCTACAAATCACTTGGATATTGCAACTACAGAGTGGCTTGAAGAATTCATCAATGAGTTCGTGGGAGCCCAGTTAATTGTTTCTCACGACAGATATTTCCTCGACCAAGTATGTACGAGAATTGTCGAAATAGACAACCTGAGAAATTGGAATTACAAGGGCAATTATTCACAATTTTTGAAACAAAAAGAAGAGTTCCTCTCAGCCCTTGATGACCGTATAAAGAATGTTGAGAAGAAAATCGCACACACGCAAAACGCACTTCGTTCGATGAAGTCTGCTAACAAGTACGACAAATCGATTTCAGCAAAGCACAAGATGATTGAGAGAATGCAGCAGGAATTGAAAGCATTGCTTGCTCGAAAACCAAAGCAGCGAAAGGGCCTTCGTTTCAATCTTGAAGCTGCAGACAAATCAAGCAATGACATCATCCAATTCCTTGGGGCATCAAAGCGATTCGAAGGCTTGAAGCGCCCACTTTTGGATAACCAAGATTTAGAAATTTCAAAGGGTGATAGAATCGGAATCGTTGGTGGTAACGGTCAGGGTAAAACCACACTTCTCAAATTGGTTACAGGTGATGAAAAGATCGATTCAGGTAGCCGTGATTTGGCACCTGGTACAATTATTGGATACTATCACCAAGACCATCGAACTCTTGATTTCAAACTAAATGCAGTAAAGCAAGTTGAGTTATTGCGGCCTGATATGTCATATGGGGAAATCCGTGCTGCATTGGGCCGTTTCCAGTTTGCTAAGGAACAAGTGGACACACCACTGGGCAAACTGTCTGGTGGAGAAAGAGCACGTATTGCTCTACTGAAAATTCTGCTTGAAGAAAATAACCTATTGTTACTCGACGAACCAACTAACCACTTGGATATGGACGCAAAAGAAACTCTAGAAGAAGCGTTGGTCGATTATGATGGAGCAATTGTAACCGTAAGTCACGATAGATGGTTCCTCGACCAAATTGTAAATCAAATCTGGGAACTTCAAGATGGTATCGTGACCAAGTATTATGGAAATTATACCGATTACATCAGGAAGAAGAAAGGCCTTCCTGCACTTGTGGATGGAGAAGAACCGGTCCTGTAATCAATGCTCTTGAAAGGTAAGGCGGAATATCATCTGCTACCATTCCAGGACCAATTTCATCACCTGCTATTTTTCCTGCTGTTCTCATCAAGTGAACCCCTAGTCGAGATGCTGACCAAGGTGACAAACCAAGCCCTAGTAGCCCACCTATACATCCTGCAAGCAAGTCTCCAGTGCCACCCATCGACATGCGCGGATTACCACCATTACCAATTCCTCCGCGCCCAGCAGAGCCTACGATAATATCCTCTGCACCAGTACGTACCACTACGCGGTTTTCACCTGATCCAGTCAATAAATCCGGAACAGCCTCAATATCTTCAACCCAATTTTCTAATTCCTTTTGATGAGGGGTAACAACTCCAATCAGGCCATTGGGCCAGCCTTCGAGGGCATTGATAGCATCTGCATCAATTACCTTTGGAATTTCAGGAGTTGCTTCTATCAACGTTTTTACTGCCTGCAGAGAAGCGGGATCAATACCCATTCCAGGTCCGATTACCATTGCTTGTACCCCTCTTCCAGACTTACAGCGTTCGATAATTCGGGAAACATCAGTAATAATTTCTTCATCATCCATCTTTTCTTGAATCAATTCATTCGGCCATTTTGCTCTGGTGGCTGCAACTTTTGGCATTGCAATATGAACTAAATCAACCCCCATTCTGGCAGCAGCCATTCCTGAAAGAATAGGGGCTCCATGATATGGACCACCGCCAACAATGAGCACTCGTCCTCTGTCACCTTTGATTTGTCCGTCAACAGGGTGTGGATATCGCAGTAAATCTCCCGGTCCCGGATCTAGAGTTTCTTCAGGCCAACCAATTGGTGCGATGAATAAATCACCAACTTCTGGCAATAGTTTTCCTTCAGAATCAATCATATTGGACTTTGGTGCTTCGAATGTTACAGTTCGAAAGGCATTGAAAGAGATTCCAGAGCCGCAGCCTGATGGCATATCACAAGCCAAAACCATCGGACCCCCAGGTATCGCTTCCATCAATTTGATTACTTCTCCCCGCGGCTTTCCATGTGAGCCAGCTCCCAGCAAGCAATCTACAATCACTGCTGGCGCAATTTCAGGTAATGAATCAGAAGTGAAAACTGAACCTTTCCAACTATCTCTTGCTCGTTGGGCTAAGGATGTTTTTTGTTTGCTATGAGTTGCAATTACATGGCAATCATCTAGCATGTTTGCAAGTCTGAATCCATCTCCTCCATTATTCCCCGGTCCACAAAGAATCCAAATCGGACTCGGCGCACCTTCCAGTGCATTAGCTAGATGTTCCGCAGCAGTATTCATCAATTCATCCATATTTACACCCAATGCCTTGGCATTGGCATCGAGGATTGCGACCTCTTGAGGAGACATAATCCACCGGGGTCGCATACATCTCGCACTAACTTCCCGGCTTTTCATTTCAACGGTATGATGATGAATGAATGTATGCTCCGTAGGAGCATGTCGGAGGAGGCGCCTGTGTTCGAAACTAGCACTGGGCCGGTCCGTGTAATCACAGCAGCAAGCCTATTCGATGGTCATGATGCTGCAATAAACGTCATGCGTCGTTTGATTCAAACCAGCGGTGCAGAAGTAATTCACCTTGGACATGACAGATCTGCAAAAGAAGTAGTAGATTGTGCAGTACAAGAAGATGCACATGCGGTCGCTTTGACTAGTTATCAAGGTGGGCATATGGAGTACTTCACCTACATCCGCCAACTTCTGGATGAGGCTGGATGCGAACACATTCGCATCTTTGGTGGAGGTGGAGGTACAATCACACCTCCCGAAATTCGTGATTTACACAAGAGCGGCATTTCCAAAATCTATTCTCCCGATGATGGGCGTAAGATGGGTCTAATGGGAATGATTCATGATTTGATGGGAACTGCAAGTGAAGTTGACTTGATTACAAGTGACCGAATAGGTAGCCTAGATGGGCCAATTACAGCAGATGATATGGCTAAGGTTGGGCTATTACTTACGCTTTCAGAATCAGCTAGTGCTGATGACTTTGCAGCAACTTTGGCTAAGGTTCGCTCTAGTGATGCAGACGTTCCAGTGATTGGCTTTACTGGAACTGGCGGTGCGGGTAAGAGTAGTCTTCTCGATGAACTGATGCTGCGAATTCTTCGTGATAATCCGGATAAGAAAATCTGTTTGCTATGTGTTGACCCAACCCGTAAGCGAACTGGCGGTGCACTACTTGGTGACCGAATTAGAATGAATTCTCTTTCCAATAACAATCTCTTCATGCGCTCTTTAGCAAGTCGTGGTAGCGGTTCAGAAATAAGTGCAAATCTAGACCGCGCAATCGAGGCAGCAAAGGCAGTAGGGTTCGATTTAATCTTCTGTGAGACCAGTGGTATCGGACAAGGTAGTGATGCAATTACTACTGTATCTGACCGCTCGCTATATGTTATGACTGCAGAGTTCGGTGCTCATACCCAATTAGAGAAGATCGAGATGCTTGACGTAGCAGATTTAGTTGTTTTAAACAAATATGAAAAGCGAGGTAGCGAAGATGCACTAAGAGCAATTCGTAAGCAAGTTCGTCGTAACAGAAACATGTTTGAAAATGCAGATGAGGATTTACCTGTAGTCGCTACAATCGCTAGCCAATTCGCAGATCCTGGAGTTGATGTGCTTTGGCAGAAACTCTCCGCAATGGTTGGCTTTGAAGCGAGTGAACCGATTGGAATAATCGGTGAGCGCAAGGGAGTAATTCCTCCTGAACGTGTCCACTATCTATCTGAAATCTCTTCTGTAGTACGTGATTACCATTCACAAAATGGTAGTGTTGCAGAGAAATTACGAACTATGCAGCATCTAGAGACTGCAAGCAAAGAGTTGCCTTCGATTAAGAGTGAAGTTGAGGCACACCTTGCTGAATTACGCGAAGAGATTGCAGAAGCGAGCCAAGTCGTTGCAGATTTCAGAGATTTAGCCGAGCAATATTCCAGTGGAGAGTTCACATACTATGTTCGTGGAAAACCATTCACAGTCTCAACAGTTACTGAATCACTGTCTCATCAGATGATTCCTCGTGTTGCACTTCCGAAGTATTCCGATGATGGCGACATGTACAATTGGATTACTAGGGAGAATGCACCAGGGCATTTCCCATTCACATCAGGAGTCTTCCCCTTCAAGCGAACCGATGAATTGAGTGCTCGTATGTTCGCTGGGGAAGGAGAAGGAGAGAGAACCAATCGTAGATTCCATCTTCTTTCTCAAGGGCAAGATTATGTTCGTTTATCAACCGCTTTCGACAGTGTAACTCTGTATGGTCGTGACCCCGACCGTCGCCCAGATATTTGGGGTAAGGTCGGTAATTCAGGTGTTTCTATCGCTAGCATAGATGATGCAAAGCGACTCTATTCCGGATTTGATTTGTGTGATGCCAATACTTCAGTATCAATGACCATAAATGGTCCGGCTCCGATTATTCTTGCATTCTATCTCAATGCAGCAATCGATCAACAAGTCGAGAAGCATCTGCAATTAGAAGCAGATGCGAGTGGTTACCGTGGAGATTTACCTGAAGGCCACGATGGGTTCGGTCTTGCCACAGTCGGTAAGAGAGGAGACGCAATGGTCGATGCAGATACATATGCAGAAATCAAAGCGAAGACTCTTCAGACAGTTAGAGGAACAGTTCAGGCTGACATCCTCAAAGAAGACCAAGCCCAAAACACCTGTATTTTCTCAACCCCATTCGCTCTCAAGATGATGGGGGATGTTCAGCAGTATTACATCGATAATGGTGTACGAAATCATTACTCGGTATCCATTTCAGGATATCACATAGCAGAAGCTGGAGCAAACCCAATCACGCAACTTGCTTTGACCCTTGCAAATGGTTTCACCTATGTTGAGTATTATCGAAGCAGAGGAATGGATGTTGCAGAATTCGCACCAAATCTTTCGTTCTTCTTCTCAAACGGCCTAGACCCTGAGTATACCGTTATTGGAAGAGTTGCTCGTCGTATCTGGGCGGTCACTATGCGTGACTTGTACGGTGCGGATGCGAGAAGCCAGAAACTCAAGTATCACATTCAGACTAGCGGGCGAAGTCTTCACGCACAAGAGATTGATTTCAACGATATTCGTACTACCTTGCAAGCACTACTGGCTATTCAGGACAATGCCAATTCACTTCACACAAATGCATACGATGAGGCGATTACTACACCGACTGAAGAGTCGGTTCGCAGAGCACTTGCAATTCAGTTGATTGTCAACAAAGAAAGTGGATGGACTAAGACAGAGAATCCAATGCAGGGTTCATTCATCGTAGAGGAATTAACCGACTTAGTCGAAGAAGCGGTACTCGAAGAATTCGAAGCACTATCGCGTAGAGGCGGGGTTCTTGGTGCTATGGAAACCATGTACCAGCGCGGTAAGATCCAAGATGAAAGCATGTATTATGAGCATCTCAAGCATGATGGAACATTACCAATTATTGGTGTAAACACATTCCTAAATCCTAATGCTAAAGACTTCGATGAGGACTCTGCAGATGAGTTCGACATGGAACTTGCCCGTGCTAACCCTGATGAGAAACAGGCATGTCTTGAGCGAACTCAAGCGATTCCAAAAGATGAGCAAGCACTTCAGCGCCTGCAACAAGTTGCAAGAGTAGGTGGGAACGTATTCGAGGAATTGATGGAGACAACCAAGGTTGCCTCACTAGGCCAAATTACAGACGCACTGTTCGCAGTTGGTGGACAGTATCGTCGTAACATGTGATTGGCATTTAATAGCCGATACCTGCTGAATTGTTATTTATCATGATAGGGTCGAGCCATCATGGATGCAACAACTGCTTTACTTCAGTTGTTGCTGATTATCGCTATTGCACTACTTACTCCCGGCCCAAATGCATTGACAGCATTCGCTCACAGTGGCCTGTTTGGAAGGAAGAGTAACATCTCGTTAATCACCGGGATGGCGATTGGATTATTCATAATGGAATTTACAGTAGGATTGGCTATTGATTCATTAAGCGAAAATGAGACAGCACTAGTCGCCCTTCATTGGATTGGAATGTTATTCTTGTTAGCGATGGCTGTGGCTCTATTCAAATTTGATGTTACATCTCTCAATGTTTCAGAATCTACAGGTAAACTCGGATTAAAAACAGGTATTGCAATGCAATTCGTTAACGGTAAAGAATGGGCCTTCGTCATCCTGATAATGAGTCAATACATTGAACCATTAGGCGGTGGAGTTGTTGGTATCTTATCGATTATCGCTGTTACATTGAGTATCTGCATTGCTGCAATGATCGCTTGGACTTTCTTTGGTGCACGCCTTTCTGGATTATTCAGTGATGAGAAAAACGGTCCAAGAATCTTCAAGGTTTGTGGTATCTTGCTTTCGCTATTATGGGTGGCTTTCCTGATAAGGGGTCCTAATGCCTAGTCAACCTTCATTTTCGAAGACATTTAATTCGCTTTCAAGTGCTTGAGCTTCAAACTCTAAATCCGAAACCTTAGCACCTGATAGTTCAGCCTTCAGCATTTCTTTTTCTAGTTCTTTCAAGCGCAGACGTGCAGCCTCTCTTTCTTCTTGGAATCGTTGCTCTTCTAGAATCATCTGCTCGCGAGCAATTTGTTGGCGTTCAGCCTTGCCATCAAGGTCAGTTGAAGATGCCTCATCTTTGATTTCAACCTCTGTTGGGAATGAAATTGATATTCCTTCACTGTTGAAATTTTCATCGATATATTTCAGAATCCAATCTCTTGCGATGAATTCTATATTGTAATTTTCAACCCATGCAAATAATCTGAAATTCTTAGTAAATTCATCTAATTCATTGATTAAAACTCTAGGTTCTGGTTTTTTCAAACAATGAGGCGATTCTCTGGCTAATTTGAGAAGTGTGTATTTGACATGATCAATATCTTCATCGTAACTCACTCCTATGTCGATTACAAGCGATTTCCTACTTGCAATACCTTCTCCTCCACCTCTTGCGTGGTTGACAATATCTGAAGAAACGATAGTATTGTTTGGAATAATAACTAACCTTTCATCGTGGTTTAGAACTTTAGTAGAAAGAATACCAATCGAGACGACAGTACCTATTATCTCTCCAACTTCTATGCGATCTCCAACTTCGAAGGGACGGTCTACTGCCAGTAAGAATGAATTAGCAATGTTGCTAATGGTTTGCTGCATTGCGATTCCAAGTATAATTGAGATTAGTGTTAATGATGCAAATATGCCAAACAAATCGATATCAAGTTCAATCAGAGCAAAATATGTCCCGATGAAATAAAGTGTCGCACGAGTACAAATTACGAGGATTGGGTTTCCTCCCGAAATGGTAACAGCATCCCTTTTCTGAAATTGTTCAAGCATAACCGGCATCAGGTATTTTGCTGAAACACTTGAAATCGAGGTTGCAATCATGATGTAACTCGCACCAAAGTATGGTTGTAGCGTGTTGTAGTCGATATCAGATTCGATTAGCCAAATACTGGATATTTGACCACCTGCTGCTAGAATAAACAGATTTAATCTGACTGCAAGCGGCCCGAGTAATTTGTCATCCCATCCTGCAGAACTGCCTTTTACAATCTCCTTCCATGGCCTGATTAGGACATACTTAGTACCGATTAAGGCAAGCGCTGTCCCTAGTATGCACAAAATGACCTTGGCACTGAATGGCAAGCTATCCAAGTAGTCAAGCAAATCTGAAATTAATGCCATAAGTTTCACTTTTGGTCAGCGAATTTCTTTGCTTGCTTAGCCCACTTGTCTCTCTTGATTCTTCCTGGGAAGAATTCGATAGCGATGTTAACTTGTTCTTCAATTTCTGAAGTCATGTTTCCAACTTGCTCGAAAGTGTAGATTCCAAGAGCATTCAACTTATCCTCGATGAAAGGTCCAACTCCCTTGATACGTTGTAGATCATCCTTTTCATCGGATGTAGCAACACCAATTGTAGCGAAATCGATGGTCTTAGCTTTTTCAGAAATACGTAGGAGTTCTTCCTCTTTCTTACGAGTGGCCTCATCCATTTCATCGAGCTTCTTACGGCGCTCTTCCATTTCCTTATCCATTTGTTCAAGACGTTCCTTAGCAGCCTGTTCTGCAACAACTCGTGCAGAATCTTCAGCATTTTCTCGAGCCTTCTTTTCAGATGCAGCTTTATCTTCCGCAGCAGCAGCCTTTGCTTCAGCAGCGGCGGCCTTCTCTTCAGCCTCTTTGATTTTCTTGTCAGCGGCTTCCTTTTCAGCACTAGCCTTTGCTTCAGCCTTCTCTTCAGCCTCTTTGATTTTCTTGTCAGTGGCTTCCTTTTCAGCACTAGCCTTTGCCATTTTGTCAGCAGCCTTCTTGTCAGCCTTGTCCTTTTCTTCGGCTTCCTTGATAGCTTTCCTCTCAGCGTCTTCTTGAGCCTTCAATTCTTTGGCTCTCCTATCTGCTTCTGCTAGTTCATCGGCCTCAGGGTCTCCAACTTTGACTTCCCAATTGATGTAGACCGAAGCACTACCAATTCTGATTTGTCCGTTGTAAACTCCACTAACATCGTCTTCAGTGACATTGTCATCAAATTTCAATGTGAAGACGATTGAGCCTTTGCCCTTGTCTTCAGAGTTACCTTCTACTAGGACTGAATCCATATTGAAGCGACCACGATTTGTATGCGTTGCCATATCTGTAATAGTGATCAGAGATTCAGGGTCTAAGTTGGCAATAGTGATAGTTTCCTTACTTTCACAACTGTCACCAAAGTTTTCGACGTGACCCGGTTTAAGTACGAATGGATCGTTCTTAGTTCCACTTCCACTGACAAAGTTAGGTCTTGCAGTTGTGTGTTCAGGTTCAGGACCGTTTCTCATTCCAACCATCACTAGTAGAGAATCTCCTCTCTCTCTGGACCAATATATCAGTGGGATTAGCAACAGTAGCAATAGTAACGGGAAGCAGACACAAAGCCACCACATGGTGGAGGTGCTGCTATCATCATCATCATCATCATCATCCTTAGATTCATTCTTGACAGTTATACAGGTGGTTTCATCTTCTATGTTTTCTGGGATACTTTCTGCATCAAGACCGTCAGAACCACATCTGTCTTCATCAGCATCTGACCAATTGTCTCCATCGTCATCTTCGTCAGCATTGTCACCGACGCCGTCGCCATCAGTATCTGTATCTTCATCAGGGTCCATTGGGAATGCATCATCAGCATCTACAACTCCGTCACCATCAGTGTCGTCTTCTAGAGCGTCACAAGTGCCATCTCCATCAGAGTCAGTAGGGAAATCAAATTCATCGAGTGGGTCTGTACCACACTCTGATTCCTTGTAATCTTTCCAGTTGTCATTATCGTCATCAAAGTCTTCATCCAATGGTGGGTCTGATGTTGATGTTCCTGACAATGAGTCAGGCTTACCATCGCCATCAGTATCCTTGGATGCAGAACGGTCATCTGGGAAGTCGTCAACGTTGTTTCCGACAAAGTCACCGTCACGGTCGTCATCTTGTGAATCGCATATCATGTCGCCATCTGAATCAGTAGGCATACTAGATGCATCATCTGGGTCAGAACCACATGACTCTTCAGGACCATCTGCCCATCCATCAAGGTCTCTATCAGATTGTAAAGCATCACAGATTCCATCGTTATCAGCATCTATTGGAATAGAACCAATATCGGTAGCATTTGAGTTACACATGATTTCTTCAGTGTCAATGAATGAATCATTGTCATCATCACTGTCGATGTAATTACACAATCCATCTCCATCGGTATCGATAGGAGTGCTTGATGCATCTGTTGGATCTTCTCCACAGAGATTCTCCATTTCGTTAGACCATCCGTCGCCATCCATGTCATCATCATAGACATCAGGAGTTCCATCACCATCAGAATCTAGCAACACACTCAATGTAATCTGGAATGAACCACTCTGTCCTGAGTTTGTGTTGTTAGCCCAAATCGTGTAGACTGTAGCAGGGCTCAACTCGGTAGGTGTTCCTGAAATTGTACCAGTGTCACTAGTTGAGCGACCAGGCATTGTTCCATTGAACTCTAGTCCAAGAGGTAATGCAGGATAAATCTCCCAAGTGTCGATGTCTCCACCAGCAGTAATTGGAATTAATGAGTTCATTGCTGAATCATTAGCTAATTCTACGCTATTACTCATGTAAATGACGATAATTGCTCTGTCGTCACTTGTATCAAGCAGGTCACAGATTCTATCTTGGTCAATATCGCTTGGATAGTCGTTCTCATCCATCTCATCGGTCTGACAATTTGTTTCATCAACGTTAGACCAGCCATCGTTATCGATGTCATCATCATTTACATCAGGTATTCCATCTAGGTCGGTATCCAGCAGAACAGACAATGTAACTGTTGCAGTACCATAATCCTCGACTCCGGATGCATTGATTGTGTACACTGTTGAATCAGTAAGGGTGTTTGGTGTACCGTAAATCGTACCGTTGCTTGTTCCAAAGAATACGCCACTAGGTAGTGTCGGCTCGATAGACCATGATACAACAGCAGCACCCGATGTTGATGGGTATAAAGCCATCATTGGGGAGTACTGTGCTAGTTCAGCAGTATTGTATGGGTATGTAATGAATACTCCAGTTCCATTTACAGTAATCTCCAAAACAACAGTTCCTGAACCACCGGTATTGTTGGCCCAGATTGTATAATTGGTTGCTGGTGAATCCACGAATGGTATTCCGATGATTGCGCCATCTCCTCTCAAACTCAATCCAGTTGGCAGGTCTGGAGAAATCTCCCAAGAAGAAGGTACTCCGCCAGTACTGGTTGGTACTACAGGTGTAATTGGTACATCCTTGAAGAATTCATACTCTGAATCAGCGTATGAAATCACAGGTGCAGGTTCGTCAATGGTAATTGTAAACGGAACACCTGCACTACATACATTCCAACTATTACATGACTTCACCTTGAAGACTGCAGTACTTTGGTTCGCAGTAGGTGTACCAAAGATATGACCTGTACTGTTAACCTGTAATCCAGCCGGTAGAGGTGGGTAGGTAGTGAAGTGGTGCAGGTTTGCTGGATTAGTAATTCCAGTTGGGGCAATTGGTGTGATCGCCACACCTCTGGTGTAAATCTGTGTAGTATCAGCAGGGTTGTATGACACTACAGGTAATGCCGGACTTATTCCGAATGTTACCTCAAATGATTGAGTTCTATTCCATGCGTATTGTGATGCACCATAATTTACAGTAATCGTATATGTTTCATTTGCAGTGTCTGTACATCCATTAGTTGGAGTTCCAGATATTTTTCCAGAAACAGTATTCAACTGCAGGCCACAAGGAAGGGCTGCATTGTTAATATTCCCTGCACTATCATTTAACTGATAAGTTGCAACATTAACGTTATGATACCCTATCGCATCAAAAACAGAATATGCACCTTCTGATGGACTGTTGTAGTTTATTTCGTGGTCGAAATC
>JABIGM010000047.1 GCA_018650165.1 Methanobacteriota archaeon | reverse complement strand
TGAGGGCTGACGCAGTGACTAGGGGATGCGCAAGTCTTCAGTGTGCCATTTGGGAATAACAACTCCATACGCTATTATGGATTCGTAGATTTAGATTCCAGAAATATCTTGATTCTCGGTTGAACACAAAGAAAATCAACCAAAATGGCAAACGCCACAGTATGCCCACTAATTTCATGGCTGTGATTTTATCAACCAGTGAGCAATAGGACACTCATGCGAATCAGCCACCTTACACCAGACGGCCAAGAAGCCTACAGCCATGAAGTACCTCAATTTGGCTTAGGAGTATTCCTAATGTCAGAAGAAGGTGAATGCCGTAATTCTGTATTACACGCCCTCAAAGTTGGCTATACCCATATCGATACTGCACGTGTTTACGGTAACGAAGATGAAGTTGGTAAAGCAGTCAAAGAATCAGGCGTAGACCGAGATTCACTATTCATTACGACCAAACTTCGTAGAGGCCATGCGACCGGATATGATGAAGTTCTCGAGCATTGTCAAAAATCCCTCGAACTCTTGGATATGGATTACATCGACCTCTACCTGGTTCACGCACCTCCAGAGGACCCAGAGCACCGCTCGCCGGTTTGGAAGGGAATGGAGTACTGTCTCGAGCAAGGATGGGTCAAAGCGATCGGAGTCTCGAACTATGGTGCCGCTCATATTGAAGCAATGAAAGAATATGCTACCTACATGCCATGTGTAAATCAGGTCGAATTCAATCCGTGGTTACAGCGACCTGATATCAAGAAAGCAACCGAAGCTGCAGGAGCTAGGCTGATGGCTTATTCACCTCTTGCCAGAGGGCAAAAAGTGGATGATGCAGGGCTTGCTGAAATCGCAGAAAGACTCGGCTGTACTCCTGCCCAGGTCGCAATCAAATTCTGTTATGATGAAGGCTGTATCACCATTCCAAAATCCAGTAATCCTTCGCGAATCACCGAAAATATCCAATCTTTAGATGTCGATATTTCAAGTGAAATGGATGCGATTAGAGCCCTTGAATGCAATTATGTTTCAGGCTGGGACCCAACCAGTGAGCCTTGAGGTGAAGAAATGGAAGGAATTAATTTAGCACAGAAATTGAGTAAATTCTCAGACCACTGGTCGCCTAAAGTAATCGCTGAGATGAATGATTACCAATTCAAATTGGCCAAATTAGAAGGCGAATTCGTATGGCATAATCACCCAGATACAGACGAGGTTTTCATCGTGCTTGAAGGCTCAATGAAAATAGAATTAGAAGACGGAGTCGTAGAACTAAATGCTGGTGAAATGTATGTCGTTCCAAAGGGTGTAATGCACAAGCCTAGTGCAGAAAAGGAGTGCAAAATCATGCTAGTCGAGCCGCAAGGTGTGGTCAACACTGGTGAAGCAGACAGTGAATTGACTGCAGAAAACGATGTTTGGATTTAAAAAATCCACATCGTCAGAAATCGAAAGTAGTCTCTCCCGGATTTGAACCGAGGTCTGCGGGACCAGAACCCACAATGATGGACCGCTACACTAAGAGACTAGCAAGTGGGCCAAAAGCATCTCATTCTTCAAGTAAACGGTGAATGAATTCAACCACGCAATGTCGCAATGACATCATCAAGTTGCGCAACGCTTGGTCTAAGGATATCTTCTCCCATCTCAATGATGGGTGTGTCGTGAAGTTCTAAATCATCTTCTAAAGAAGGTTTGTCACCATCGAAGTATAGTAGTCCCATTACGTGTTTTCTATCAGCATCTGCCTTGTGAAGTGCAGATAAAGCTGCTACTGCATCGGAGATGTCGTGATCATCAGAAATTGTTTCTAGGCGCATAGTTGAGCCATCATGAAGAGTAATGTCACGGTATACTCCTGCAGGAACTTCTACTTGCTCAAGAGGTGAGAAGTGAGGAATATATCCTACTGAATGAAGTTCAGCTTGGTTATCCTTAACATATCCATATGAGCGCAGAGATTCATCGTTATTGTTGAAGGTAACACAAGGGCTAATCACATCGATAAGGGCGAAACCTTTGTGAGAAATTGCCGCCTTGATAATTGCGGTAAGTTGCTTCTTTGAACCACTGAATGAACGGGCGACAAAAGAGCATCCTAGATTGACTGCCATTGCACACAAATCGATAGGCTGAGTTTCATTTGTCATTCCCTTCTTTTTCTTTGAACCGATATCTGCAGTTGCAGAATATTGTCCTTTTGTAAGTCCATAAACACCATTATTTTCAATGATATAAACCATGTTTACATTGCGTCGGATTGCATGGATCAGTTGTCCAATTCCAATGGATGCAGAATCACCATCTCCAGATACTCCTAGGTAAGTCAGGTCTTTGTTGACTACATTTGCACCAGTGGTTACCGATGGCATTCTACCATGAACAGTATTGAATCCATGGGATTGACCTAGGTAGTAAGCAGGTGTCTTAGATGAACATCCAATTCCACTCATCTTAGCAATACGGTGTGGCTCAACTCCATTTTCCCAAGCAGAGTTTACAATTACGCTAGAAATTTGGTCGTGCCCACATCCAGGACACAGTGAGGATTTACCGCCAGTGTAGGAATCTTTAGGCTCGTTGATAACATTGAGTTTGATTGCTTTAACAGGTTTATCACTCATGCACCCACCTCCTTTAGAACTTCCATAATACGCTCAGCATACAACCTAGCACGAGGTGGCATTCCATCGCTGTAAGCAACACTGTGTATTTTGCTGAGTAGTTCGACAGGGTATTCTTTTCGGATAATACCGTGAAGTTGTGCATCACGATTAATCTCGAGAATAATTACTGTATTGTGGCGTTCAATGAATGCTTGAACTTCACTGTGTAGGGGAAGTGCACGAACTCTTAGTGTGCTGACTTTCTTGCCGGTCGCAGTTTCAAGAATATCGTCGATTTCTTCGATGGTATTCTCCATTGAACCATAGAATACGATTCCGATA
>JABIGM010000033.1 GCA_018650165.1 Methanobacteriota archaeon | reverse complement strand
CCTACGATGAAATAAACGTAGATGAAGGGATTGGAGAGAATGGAGCGGGTCAGTTTAACTTCGACTGGGTTACTTTAGATAACGGAGCAGACTTAGAGCGTAGTGACTTTTACGATATCGATGGTTGTTATACATTTGAAGTGACAATTGAAAATGAGCATGGCGAGGTCCATGTCGACACGAATTCACAGATCGAATTCTTCTGGGAACAAAACGAAGCAACCAAAGATACTAGTGATGACAAAGAAGCCGAAGCCTGCAACTGATCATTCGATAGTTCCAACTTCGTCATCTGCAGTTTCATCTTCGGAAGACACTTCAATTTCAGTGAGATGTTCTTTTAGCTCATCTTCGTTCAACTTCTTTCGAGCCATCACAACATAGATTGCTATGGCTACAATAACACCAATCGAAATAGGTAGAATTAGGTTTGTTGAATTATCTTCGACTTCGCTCCAGGATACACTTTCAGTGCTTGCATTGCCCGAATTATCAGATAGTACTGTAATGCCCGTGAACTCGTCTGGAATCCATATGTTACATTCCAAGACCAAGTCACCCTCAATCGGTGAGTCCCAATTTAGAGGAATTTCGCGTGTTTCTCCAGCTCCGATAGCATGTGTTGATGTCGATCCAACATTTGCGTCAATCTTTTTGTCTACAATAATCCCTAAGTTAGCAAGATCCTCAAAGGTATCAGTCCTAATTCTTTGATTATCCAAATCTAATATTAGATTCCATTCTTCGAGATGTGTTGCAGTGAAATTGGAACCAGCCACAGGGTTACCATAATTATTTTCAGGTAACAGAGAATCAATTCCTGCTTGAGTCCAAACATAATCTCCATTATTGTAGTAGCAGTCAATGATGAATGTACCTGGTACTTCTCCACTATTCGTTACGGTAGCCATTACCCCTAGTCTAGTATTAATTACGCCTTCATCATCACTAGCTTCAAGGCTATCAAAAGAAAGTAAAGGTAGATCTAATTCCACATCAAAGTGGTTTACATGCGGTAGATTTGTGATGTTATGCTCATAGATTCCCCAAGGAGTTGCCAGAACTATCTTTCCGCTTGCAGATTCGAGATGCTCAACTCCGTTGCCATCTTGCCAGCGCACCATTTTCATTCTTTCATTAGAACCAATCTCAATAATTCCATCACCTTGATTTTCGACCTCGAGAGTATGGTTGTCGGTAAGAGGTGAGGTATCGGATGAATCGTAACCCATGCCATACCCGTAGAATACAACATAGCCATTCTGTACACCAACAGTTCGAGTTGTTAGGATATTAACCCAATTGTCAGTCAATCCCCCAGTCCCAGTTGAATTACTCCATGAGATTTCAGCATCATCCCACAAGATGATGTCTTCATCAGTAACTCCGCCTGCGAGTGTAGTGTCTGTAACACTGATTGACCCAGTAACATCGATTGGGCCAGTGCTAGCCATTTGTGCGCCATCAAGAGTACATGTTCCTGCACAGGAAATTGAGGCTCCAAAAACCGAGCCAGTTACGATGAGTGTGCCTTGCACATCAATGTCCCAAGCATTTGTTCGATCTGGAATTACAAGCGAAGTACCTTCACCCGACAACCCGGTAGCATCTACTAGGACAGGAGTAGCTCCTTGTGCTGATAGTGTGACTGAACTGATTGCAATGATTTGAAATGGATGTGATGTGATATTAATGGTAATATCATCAACATCCAAAGAGCCATTCCAATCAAATTGTGAACCAGTCCAGTCGGTTGTAGACATGTTGTCAATTTCAATAGTTATTCCAAATTGAACGGTTTCTGCAAAATCAATTCGTACGACTCCAGATTCACCGAGGTATCCAACGGGAACGCTAACATTTGCAGTACTAGCAAGGTTCAACTGCGGCGGTGAAATAGCATCCATAGAACCTGATACGACCATTGTTGCGCCTTCTTCTACCACAATTGAAGTCCCTACTTCGATTTCATAATCTCCTGAGATAGTCCATGTGGCCCCTTCGCTTATCGAGTAATTACCAGAAAGTGTTCCAGTTGAATCTTCATCAGAATCTTCCAATATTGTGACGGTGGCAGACGCTAATGGTTGGCTTAGCAAAATAATCAGAGATAGCAAAAATGCTCTTCGCATGTTTGACCCATCGGCAACAAGCAAATGAATGAAACCCCGTTTTTTCAATCAATATGGTACATCTTTCCATCCAAGTTTGTATCCAATTAGGTTGAATGAACGGTGTAAAACAGGTGTGATGACTACCAACAGCAGCATTGGCAATAGTAAGTCACGGCTACCATGTTCAGAATTAGTCAAGAATAATTGGCCAAATGCAAATACAGATACGGCAAAGGGGAGAGTGTCAAGCAATGGTGCCTTACTCGAGACATCCCCCTCTCGCTTCATGCCCTTGCGTCGTTTGAAAAAGGAACCAGTTGAATCACCAATTAAACTTGTGAAACCAAGGAACGTTCCTACAAGGAATGCGCTAGCAGCCCAGCCAGTGGCTGCTTCGGTTGGTGAGATAAATATCCAATTTTCTGGAATCATCGTCATCAACCAGCACAATAGGCCACTTGTTAGTGAACCCCCGATTAGTCCATTCCATGTTTTGCCATCACCCAGAATTCGGTTTCCGTCCTTGTGGACCCGGCCTCCATCAATTGGCCAAGGGCCATATCCTGTTTTTGGTAACCATTTGCCCCACATCATTGCAAATGTGTTTACGAGAAATCCTGGTAGGTAAATCCACAGAGTGAATAACATCATCTCAAACATATTGAAATCGGACATTGTCAAGGCCTCGTAGCATACAGCCTTTGAACTCAATGGCGTTTTTTGTAACACGATGGGCTTATGAGCCGCTCTTTAATGGAGCGAGCATGGCAGGAATGTCGGTGCTCGTAGTCGGAGGCGGCGGAAGAGAACACGCTCTTTGTCTCGGCTTAGCGCGAAGCGAATCAATTAGTGACATTCACTGCGCACCGGGAAATGCAGGAACTGCAGAAATTGCAACTAATCATCCCTTTACAGAGGTTGCGGATCTTATTCATTTGGCTTTTCAACTTGATGTTGACTTTGTTGTTGCTGGTCCCGAAGGACCATTGTGTGAAGGTCTTGCAGACCAACTTGCAAATATGGACATTCCTTGTTTTGGCCCAGTGGCAGCACTCGCTAGATTGGAAGGTAGCAAACTACATGCTAAGCAAATAATGGCAGAAAATAATATTCCAACAGCGGCCTTTCACGTCTTATCTAATGGTAGCGATATCAATGCTGCATTGGATGACTTCGAAGGTAACCCATGGGTCGTAAAGCGCGATGTTTTAGCAGGAGGTAAGGGTGTAGTCGTTACAGAAAGTCGTGAAGAGGCAAAACAGTTTATTCTCGAATCAATAGCCTCGGATGGTCAAGTTCTCTTGGAGAATTTTCTGCCAGGTGAAGAGGCTAGTATGCTTGTTGTTATGGATGGCAGTGGGTTTGTTTGCCTACCGGCGAGTCAGGACCATAAGCGAGAATTCGAAGGCGACAAAGGTCGTAACACTGGCGGAATGGGCGCTTATGCCCCAGCGCCAGTATACACCGATGACGTTCGCCAGAAGACGATTGAAAGAATCGTGAAACCGATGCACAAGGCTCTTGCTTCGAGAAGGGTACCATACAGAGGAGTACTCTATATCGGCTTGATGATAGATGAAAATAACAATCCTAATGTTGTTGAATTTAATGTGAGGTTCGGGGATCCAGAATGCCAAATCACTATTCCGCTTATCGCTTCAGACCTCGGTGAATTATTGAACGCAGCAGCTTGCGATAAATTATCGACCCATGATCTCATGTTTCACGACAAGCATGCACTCACAGTTGTACTTGCTGCGGAAAATTATCCTGGGTCGGTAGAGAAGGGACGATTGATTGAAAATATCCCGGAACCGAGCTTCGAATCTTGGGTGAATCATGCCGGGACAAAAATAGATAATTCAAAAATTGTATCCAGTGGAGGCAGGGTACTCTCATGTACAGCAATCGGTGATTCTCTTGAGGAAGCGGCAAGTAAAGCATATGATTTGATTGCGCAAATAAAGTTAGTTGGCTCTCACTACCGCCGAGATATCGGTCATAAAGCACTTTAATCATCATTCTAACTTAGGCTCCGCAGTACCTCGTTTTCCGGGTGCATTTTGGTATTCGCCATATTTTCCCTTAAGGGAACGCATAAAAGGGGGCCTTTGGTGCCCGCAACGCTACAGCCTTACGGCTGCAGTTTGATAACTAGAGGGAATGAATATGTCGAGCGAAAACGACAACAAATCTGGAGCGCCAAATGCAATGCTTGGGTGGCTGATTGCCCCCCTCGCTATTTTGATGGCTCTCCTTGCTGATTATGGACTAAACTTTGGTTTAGTTCTGGAAATGAATGAGATGAAACCGTTTGCTGTAATTGCGATTGCAGCAGCACTTGGAATGGCACCTCGTGTCATGAAAGACAACGAACTCATAAACATTTCAGCGGCGACCCTTTCCCTCGTCACCCTGTTTGTTTCTCTTGCTCTTTCTGAAGGAGTTTCGATGTATACCGATTCAAATTTCCTTGGATTGGTATTCTTCATTGTTATGTTTGGAGGACATTTACTTGATTCCAAAGGACGACATGAATGGAATACTGTATTGATTTTCAGTGCGATCGGTTTGTGGACAGCAATCGTTGCTGCGCTCAACCAAGCAGATACGCAGACCAAACTATACACACTCGAAGGCCAAGAGTACATCCGTACTGCAGCATGGCAAGAGGCAATTGGTTTTGTCTTCTTCAACACCCTTGCTGTATTTGTGATACTCGGTCTCCTTGCTGCAGTATTATTGCGTGGCCTCCTGACACCAACCACCGATAAGGGATGGTTTGGTTACATCAAGGCACACGATGGCAACTGGAATCGTGCAACCATGCCTCTACAAATTGCTTTGGCGGTTTGGGCAGCAACTCACGTTGCAATAATGGCCTACTTCAACAGCCTTGGAGATTTAGATATCTTGGCAATTTGGTCTGTCGAAGGGTACCACGGTTACATTGGATTCTGGCCAGCAGCACTAACTGGTGTTATTGCTCTTTGTTGTGCATGGATGTGTGCTGAGAGATGGTTTACACGTGCATTAATGCTCAGTTCAATGTGGATTTTGTATATGGTTTCATCACTGTATGAATCTGGACATTGGTCTAGTGACAATCTCGAAGGAACCTGGGCAGTATGGATTTGGTTCGGAATCACCTTCTTCATCGGTGTTGTAATCTATTGGTTTTCAACCCATGAGACATATGGTGGCTGGATGAACCGTGAACTCCACGAACCGAGTCAGGCTCGTGTATTTTGGTCTAACCACTGGGCTGGAATTATGACTTTCATGGCTTTTATGGTCGCATTAGCGATTAGGATACAATGGTATTTCGTACCTTCAATGAACTCATCGGGTCTAGAATCATGGGACCTTACTGGAGGTTCTGACCCTTGGTACATGAAGCGTGTAGTCGACTATGTAATTGCAGAGAATGCACACCTGATTTGGGATGCCGATCGTAATTACCCAGTTGGGGGAATCAATCCTCGTCCGCCATTGTTCTCTTGGTCAATTGCTTTGGTTGGAATGCTTCTCGCAAATCTGGGACTAGGTTCCGGAGATGCGGTTTGGTATGCAATGCTTGCACTACCTGCAGTATATGGTGCTCTAATCATCTTCCCAATGGGGGCTATTGCCAAGGACCATTTCGGAAAGGGAGCTGGAGTAATCGCTGCTTGGCTTATTGCTTTCATGCCAACACACGTTCAGAAGTCTACTTGGGCTATGGCTGACCACGATTCGTATGTATTGTTATTCTTGACTGCTGCATTCATGTTCTATCTAAGGGCTGTTAAAGCAGGTGGAGACGAACGTCTTACACGTAACACAAATGCATCGCCTTCCGGAATCATTCGTGCTATGGCGGATGTTCTAAAGCACCGAAGAAAGGCATCTGCCAATGCAATTGCCTCTGGTGTTTGTTTCAGTATTGTGGCTCTGGGGTGGAAAGGATTCGTTTACGGCCCAGCAATTATCTTCCTTGCATACTTCGTGCAAGTAGTAATGAATATGTTCAGGAGAAAAGATAGTACTATCCTTTCAACAATGAATATTCTGATGCTTGGAACAATCTTCCTTATGGTTCTACCATTCTATGGTCACCCACAGTTGGATTTGATTCTAAATTCAACCGGACTACAACCTCTATTGTTTATTGGTGGCTTTACTCTTGCAATCGCATGGATTACAACTGGATTCCGTGACAAGCCGTGGCTATTGGTCTTCGGTTCACTATTAACTGGAGGTATTGCTTTTGGGGGTATACTTTATGCATTACAGATATTAGATATTTCAAATGCATGGAATGTATTGACTACAGGATCTGGTTACTTCACAAAGAACAAGATTTTCGGTACCATTGCTGAAGCAAGCGCCCCTAAGCGTGGGCAACTCTTTGCATCATTCGGACCAGTTGTTTTCATACTTGCAATCGTAATGGGATTACTTGCACTATGGGATGGAATCGTAAAGAAGAACCAATCGCGTTTAATTCTTGGAATGTGGGTTATAGTCGCCTCTTACATGGCTTGGTCCGCAGGAAGATTCCTGTTCAACGCCTCTCCGGCTATGGCAATAATGGGTTCATGGGGTATCGTGACTCTTTGGAAAGCTAGTGGTGCTGGAAACATGGCTCGTTCTTGGAGGCGCATGGGAATACGAACGCCGGGTGAAAGAATTTCGAATGCTCGAAAGGCACTATGGCGAACCCCTCAGTTCAGCGCAATCGGAATGGTTCTAATTATGCTCATCGGCCAACATGCAACCTATGGAATTGATGCTGCTATGCCATCTTCTTCAAATCATGAAGCTGAAATGGACAATACAATTTACAATGTAATACCTGACATTCTACGATGGAATGATTTTGGATTCTCACTACTAAATGATGATGCATACGATGAAGAGTCTCGATGGTACCTGGGCTCATTTGGTTCAGGATTCAATGACCGTGGATGGAACCAAGCCTATGAATGGTTATCTAATCAAGATAAAGACCAATCATATTCAGACAGACCTGCGTTTGTCTCTTGGTGGGATTATGGATTCCAGGCATTAGAAACCGGAGACCACCCATCTGTATCGGATAACTTCCAGTCTGGAATTCCTGCAACAGGAAATATGCTACTTGCTAGAAACCAAGATGACCTTGCTGCAATGTTCATCTGGAGACTCTCTGAGGCTGATTTGGCATATAGCGAAGCCCAAGATGATAACCGTGTACATACCGCTTCATTCATGAGTTCCCTTGGAGCTCATCTTTCTGAAGACCAAAAGTTAGAGTTTACGAAGATTCAAACAAACATGGAATCTGAAGATGTAATCGACCGTGTATTCATGGTAACTCTTGTCAATGGCGATATGGTTATGGCTGAAGGTCAAGCAGTTGTTGATGGCGTTGTTGCAGAATCTTCTACCTTGTACAAAGTGTACGAGAACGGAGTTATACTACCTTGTATCTCTGGAGAGGAAGACCTAACCTCTTGTACTGGGGACGCATTTTCCGATAAACTTGATGCTGAGGCAATATTCAACAATAATGTTAGATCACCAGTTGATAATGAGGAAAACACAACACACTACATCGTTGGCGACTATTGGTACACTGCTGATTTAATCGAAGAATATGATTCGGTTAGTACAGGAATCCACCGAAAGAATGCTGCAATTGCTTTGATCACACAGATGCTAACATCATCTCTTGACTCTGAAGAATTACACTCTCTTTACGCTGACTTATCTGATAATGCCGTTTATTCTGTACAAGACTACAATGGCGCACCTGGTGAAATGATTACAAGAGACCACGAAATTAGATATCTTGCAATCGACAACCGTTTGTACCCACGTGGTGGACTATACAGTTCCGAATACAGTGGCGGAAATCCAACTGGTATTTTCGCTGCTCCAACGATTTTGTCAGGACAGGATTTCTCTACCTTTATGGATGAGGTTTACATGACCACACGTGGCCAATTCAGTGATGAGATGACCCGTGAAGAATTCGATGCTGAGATGCGAAAGGATGTGTTGAACCAGCAATCTGGTGCGACATTTGACCCATTAAGTTTGGTCGACATAAGAATCGACCATACCCCTGTATTCTTTGATACTATGCTCGCCCGTACCTATGTGGGGTATGGCGCTTCATCACTCGGATTTGAAACGACAGAGCAACCAGGCCAACACTTTGGACAGTCAGGAACTCCAAACACAATGATGACTAATGCTGTACCTCTACCGGGTGCAATGATGAACCACTTCACGATTTCTAACTGGTATAACCCAGATAATGAATTCGATACTCTTGGTCAAGCAAATACACTTGTCAAGATAATGAAGTACTATCCTGGTGTTGAAGTCGGTGGAACCGTCACAATGTCTGATGATGGTGCACCATTGCCAAATGTTCGAATGCTTCTCGAAAGAGATGCATTCTCTGGTGAAGGAGTTACCGACGAAGACTCTGACACCTATTGGATTCCAATCGGATACACCGATTCAGATGAAAATGGCGAGTGGTCATACACAGTACCTGCTGGAAAAATCAGAGTATCTGCATTTGCAGGTGAATTCGATGATCTTGCAGCAAAGGATGTCTTCAAGACTGGCGAGTACGCAAGTGGACTAGGCGACTTGACTGTTGAAACTAACGAAGAGCGTGACACTAACATCATTACGGCACTTCTTGGAAAGGTTTCGAACATGTCATGGATGGGTGAATCAACATACAACGTCACAGGCCAACAAGCAGACAGATTGGCACCTTTCGATGGAAACTTTGACATTACTGTTCCATCAAGTGGTATTGCAGGAACCGTCACATGGTCTGGCCATGAATCATTCGAAGGCCAAGCAATCGATGATGTAGAATTTGTTCTACGTAATATATGGGACATGACTGAAAACTATACTGTAACCACAACGAGTGGGTCATTCACTACGGAACCTGGACAAACAAGAATAATTCCAGGAACCGGAGAAGTAATATTCACCAGTGAGGGTACATTCGATACCCAAGGAAACACAGGAATCGTACGTGGATTTACAGGAAATTACACACGTGCTGTAATGGATGGTCGTTCCTATACCGCAAACGCTTCATTCGATGGAGCAGGTTCTATTGTAGCAACATGGATTGATTATGCTGCACCAGATTGTGATACTGAAACACTTGGCAATGTCACTTCGCAAGTAATGCCTACTTGGGAAGAAGCCGTTGAAAATGGAACTGAGGGTGAAACTGTAAACATGACACATACAGCTTGTTTGACAGATGAAGAGAACACTTACTTGTTTGCTGGAACCATCAACGCCAGTGGTAGAATGACCGCAGATGGTCAAGTCATAGTTGTCAAAGACTTAGACGGAGAAACCTTTGAAGGAACTGGAATCTATCAAGGAATCGGTACTGCTAACGGTACTGGACAATTCATTGGGGAAGGAACCTTCTCTGGACCAATGGTTGCACCAGGTTCATTTTACAAGACTGGATTAATGCCAGGTACTTACAATATGATTGCAATGATGGGAAGTGGACGAGAAATCTTACTTCCAGACCCTGTCGATGTTACAATTTCACCAACTTCGGGACTTGAGATGACCATGCCAGGTTCAATCTTTGAAGATATACTGTATGCAGATTATCTTACCGATAGTGAACCAACGCCGTTACCAAATGCAACAATTGAACTAATTGACTTTGAGTTGCCAGATGAGACGGCACCTGTTGAAATCTTAACAGATGAAAATGGTTCATTCAGTTATGGCCCTCTTGCAACTGGTGCTTACCAGTGGCGCGTGGACATAGATCAAGATGGATGGTATGAAATCGAAGAGAACTTCTCCGTTGGATTGGATTCAGAAAATGTAACCTTATCTAGGTCAGTTCCTACTAAGCGTGACATAACCCTCAACCTTGGTGGTGGAGATTCAGAGTTTGTTCTAGCAAATCGAACAATTACCTTTACCAACACAGAGAGTACCGATTTGAACGATTATTCGGTTTCCGCTGTCTCTGATGAAAATGGAATTGTCTATGCAGAAATAGACATGGGTGAATGGATTATCTCAGATGAAACAGACCCAGACTATGTTCTATGGCAGGAATTTGAAATAACAACAGAAGACTTGGAATTAGATCTAAACTATTCAGTCAGTGTTTGGGTAAACGGAACTGTTTGGTCATTCGATGAACTGCTAATTAGTACAGGCCAATTTAACAGCCCATCTGAAATCCCTGAAATCGACAGGGAAGCAGCAACTAATGTTGATGTAGAGGCACGTTCGGGAGCGATTATTCTATCTGCTACCACAGATTCAAACGGAACCTACTCATTGCGTCTGCCTGAGGGAATACAATTCCACATTACAGCAGATACTTTCGCTGGTTCGAATACTCTTACAGCAGGATTACTTATTGAGAACGCTTCTCTAGTTACTGATGCTGATTTGTACTTGGTAAGTACCAATTTGATTCAAGGAACAGTTTGGTTGCGTAATTCAACACTAGATAATGGCACCCAGTGGGGTGAAGGAATCACTGGTTCTGAAGGAACTGAAGTAATTGCAACAGATGAAAATGGACTCGAATGGCGTGAAGAGATTGATGCTGTTGGAACTTTCATTATGCACCTTGATGTTGGTAACTGGACATTCACTGTCTCCAACACCGACATGAATGTAGCCCCTGTTACAATCGATACTGAAAATTATTCAGGTCAAGTTGAGTTGATTGCTAACCCTGCAAATATTTCACTAACATTCCGTGTCTTCTTAGATACAGCCTTTGATGGCGCTTGGGAAAATGGTACCGCTATATCCCCAATGTTCAATATCACCGCAGTTGATGACTTTGGACTCGATCTAGAAGTTACAGAAGATATGTATGATGCGGTTACCGGAGAGCTGACAGTAGAATTGTCAGTTGGAAATTACATCATATACCTGTCAGAAGATGACCCTCGTGACGAAAATGCGAGCGACTACCGCAGGCATGCAGATGCACTGCCTGGTCTTGGAATCGGTCTTGCACCACCTGGTGAATCGGTTGACATCATGCTTTCACCAGAATACTTAGTAAGTGGAAATGTCACTATGGAAAATGATTTTGCCATGGAAAACTCAACCGTTTGGCTACGTAACGAGGCTGGAAATGATTTCCATCCTCTTGTAACAGATGAAAATGGAACTTTTGCAGAATATATCCCACAAGGAGATTGGTATGTAGAGGTTGCACACTTCCAAGCTGACGATAGCAATGCTACTGAAATCTATCGTGACTTTATCACAGTGGATGGGGCTGTTTCGGATATTGACTGGCAGACAACGACAGCAATGAATGTTACATTAAACCTGCAAGAAGCAATTACCGGTGTCAATATTGCTGGTACGCGTATCACTGCAGTCAGTCTTGATGGGCTAGGCAATGTCAGTTTGGGCCCTTCAGATAATGAAGGTATGATTACTGAAGTTCTTATGCCTGGTAACTGGACTCTTGAATTGAATCGAACTGAGAATTTAGAAATGTGGAATTTGGATACAGGAGTCTACTACTCAGCAACTGCAATGGTAAACGGAGTTTGGGAAGCCAATATTTCTGTCGATAAATCGGTTAAAATAGGCGGTAAATTCTTCTGGGACCTTGACGAAAACGATATGCCTTCTGCAAGTGAAGGAATCGAGGGCGCAAATGTCTCAGTCACTAGTGCTAGTGGATTAAACGAATCACTTGTGACTGATGTAGACGGAGTATGGTCTCTATTCGTTCCAATCCGTGATAATTACACAGTCAATGCCTCAAAGGCTGGATTTACTTCAGTAACTTATTCTGATAACTACAGTTCATTCTTTGTGGTAAATGATACCCATGAAAGCCGAGATTTCGAAATGAGTGCTGGTGTCGTTGCAGTTTCTGGTAATGTTACTGACAACAATCCAGACAGTCTGCGCTTAGATGGTGCAACTGTAACCTTGTATCCGGCAAGCGGAATTGTACGCAGCCCAGTGACAGACCTAACCACTTCTTATGAAAATGATACACTTTCGTGGAACGGGGTAATACAGCCTGGAAATTGGGTCGTTGTTGTTGAAGGTTCTGACTCCAACGATAACGGAGGAGGTATCGTAATTGGTCTCTTAGAAGCCTCGGTACAAGAGGGAGCATCACTTGACCTAGTAATGGAACTTGGTGGAAGATTGTCACTCACGACAACATGGACCAACTTAGTAGGTACTACAGTCAACAACGCATCTGGTATCGATGTGGAAGTCGACCTTGGTGATGGAGTTTCATGGATGGCCCAATTTGATGAGAATGGTGAACTCAGTCTGGTTCTACCTGCGTGTGATACTCCGACCAGTTGTGTTGATTTGAACAGCGAGTTCGATACAGTACAGCACGATTTGAATCTGACAATGGATTATAGTTCTGGACTTTCAATTAACGTTGGACAGGATACTGCTGAAGATAGAGTCATGGATTTCTCACGCAGAGTTAATTCAGACATGGTTGTTGAAGTAATATCAGTTGACGCAACTACTGCTAGTTTCACTAGTGGAAATTTCACTGAAATCACAGCGCTTGAAGGCGAAGATAATGACTACAAGGTAATCACCATGAAGCTGAGTCTGACCTACGAGGGTACTGAGGTTTCAGATGAATTTACTGCATCTGCAGGAGTTGGTGTGTCTCAAGATTCAGATGATTGGACTATCGAATACCTCAACAGTACCGGTGATGGGAATTGGACTAGCATAATGGATGTCACAATGGGTATCGGATTGAATAATAGCGATGCAAACCAAGTATTGTACCGTGAAATTGATGTTCGAATTACTCTTCCGCTACAAAACCAAACACGTACTTATGATGATGGACACGCGGTAAACATGCGTTTTGCCTCTGATAGCGGCCTAAGTGAAGCGAGTGTACGTGTAGCAGTGCCACAACAATTCAATATCAGTTTGAGTGGCGCTCCAGCAGCGATTGGTGTTGGAGATGGTGGCGAAACCACTGTTACCTTGACGGTTTCTAACTCAGGAAATGGTGATGACGCAATTACTGTGCAATCAATGCTTGAACAATCTTGTATCGATGCAGGTTGGTTGGTGGCTCCACCAATTTCTAATCTGACAGTTGCAGCAGACAGTACCCGTAGCCAATCTTTCACAATTTACGCACCAACTAATTCTACAGTTGATGAATGTGATATTGACTATACTGCCGAAAGTGAGGGCGATGTTGAAACACAAACAGGCTCTACTACTGCGATCATTTCAATTGCAAAGTTGGTAATCCTAGAAGATTCAATTGAACCAAGGGCTTCAGATGCTTTGGCTAATGAAAACGGTATCTTCCGAATTCCAATCCAGAATAATGGTTTCCTAACAGCGAGTGATGTAATTGTCTATCTCGTTGCACAGGATGGAACGGAGTACACCCAAAAGCAAACTACAATCACTGTTCCAGCAAATGGAACAGCGTTTGCAGAATTCCCATATTCTAACATGCCACCTGGACCTGCAGGATTAACAGTGTCCCTCGAGGTAATTGGAACACCGAGCGAAGATGTCTCAGATGTCGACTTCAAGATAAAGTTCTCCAATGTGGCTGATGGCGATGGTAATGACTCGTATTTGATGATTGTAGTTGTGATTTTGACCATACTGGTACTTTATGGTGGATACAAGACTGCTCGCAAGGGTTCCTCAAGCCGGTTCTGAGCAATATCTGTTTGAATGCATCCTTCTTGAAGGGTGTTTTTCAACTGGTTAGAGACATATGTTCAAGCATTGAAGGCGTTAGCGTTGAACTATGTGGGAGGATAATGAACTCAAGGGAGTCGAGTTTATTCCTGAACCTACAGATTCACGAATTCTCTCTGCTACCGATCCTAATACCATCGGGCACCAGGAGGGTTGGCGCAGTGAAGTTCTGGGGTGGGACCCTGAACCGGTTCCAGTTATCTCTCGTCAACGTAGAAATTCGCAAAGGATTGCTAATACTGGTATACTAGTACTCATTGTAATTATTTTCTGGGCTGTTTCCCAGTATTTGCTAATCGATTTACCACCTCCTACTTCAGAATGGGCTTTTGAAGAGGTTGGAGCAAGAGATTTACAGGATTCTGGGCTTACTGGTTCCGACGTCAGAGTCTGCATGGTAGATACTGGAATCGACACCACTCATCCGGATTTAGCGGGCGTAGATTTAGTCTTCAAGGATTTCATTTCAGGTTCGAGTGGTCCGGTTGACTACGGTTTACTTGCCCATGGGACAATGATGGCCGGTATACTGGTAGCCGATGGTTATCTTCAGGGGGTGGCTCCTAGAGTGACACTTGGTATGGCTGCAGCCCTCGGAGAAGATGGTTCTGGGGGAAACAGTGGTGATGAACAATTAGTTGCAAATGCAATTGAATGGTGTTGGAGAACCTTTGAAGCCGATATAATCTCACTTTCTTTAGGTGGTGAAAGCGACCCAGAGGCTGAGCGAGAAGGACCGACTACTAATGCCGTACGTCTTGCTCTAGCAAATGGCGTCTATGTTGTTGCAGCAGCAGGCAACGATGGTGGAGTTTCAGATGATGGCCGCGTTTCGACACCGTCAAATGTTGCCGAGGTTATCTCAGTGGCAGCTTTGGAAAGAGATGGTACTGTGTGGAGTGGTTCGTCAATTGGCGCACCTGTCGACAGTAGTGGTGATGAAAGAGTAAGTCCGCACCTTAAACCAGAAATTTCAGCACCTGGTGTCGGTATAATCTCGACAGCCAAAGGTGGAGAATACTATTCATCCACTGGCACAAGCGATGCCACCGTATTTGTGTCGGGAATATTAGCACTAATCTTAGAGGCTGAACCAAACTTGAAAGACAATCCTTCACTTGAATGTATTACTCAAGTAAAGGAAGCTCTGATGGTTTCTGCTGAATCTCTTGAAGCCGATATTGAGCACGACTCTCAATGGGGATACGGATCGATAGATGGAAGCGATTGGTTGGATGAAATCCGCCTTGCCAACATCTGCTAAATGCCTTATTCGTTGTACTGAGGTGTTTGAGATTACTATTTACTATGATATTATTATTATTATTTGATACTATGTTATTTTTTAGAGCCAAATAATGTGATACAAAAGTAGTTATTTGATACTAAACGGTAGTTTCCTGTACCAATGTGTTAAGGCGGACTTGGCTGTGGGGGGCTTGTTAGAGGGGTCTTTATGTCTATCAATGTTCAAAAAAGTAAGAGTTTGGGACTAATCAGTATATTTCTATTATCGCTATTCGTGACAATGGTTTCTACTGTTCCAGTCGTCACTGCAGTTAATGAAACTACATCTGGTACGATTACTGGAACAGAAACCTGGACAGGAGTAATGAATCTTGATGGGGATCTACTTGTTGCCGGTGGTGCGAAACTTATCATAAATGCAGGTACTACAATCAATATCCCTGCGGATAAAAATATTCAGATACAGGGTTCGATTTGCGCGGGAGATTCTGCTTGTGGTGCTTCACAAGCCAGTACCGGTTCGCCGGTTCGCTTCATTTGGGGCGCACCAGCAGCACCTGCTCCAAATCAAACCGGGCGCTGCTATGTGACTGGAGTTTGGAATCCTGACATGGCATGCGGCTCGGGTCTTTACCTCGCAGAAACTATCGACCAATCTCTAACACGAATGAACCACGTTACACTTGATGGAGCCTATGGGATACCAGTTGATCTCGACGGCCAAGGAACTATCAAATACGGTGCAATGATTTTTGATGGTGCAAGTCTCAGTGTTACAAATCCAACATTCAAAGACATCAATACTACGAATATACTTGCATTCAATGGTGCTTCGCCTACCCTTGATGGTGGGACCTTTGTAGTTGGAATAGATGGACAAGGATATCATGGTGCTGCCATACAAGCATATGGCGCTGGTGCTGGGTTAGTTGTAATGCAAGTCTTGAATTCTGCATTCACTGGTGAAGAAACCGATTGTGGCGCCCAGGGTGGCGGTCGCTCAGCGATTTATCTGGAAGACTCATTCGTGCGAATGGATACAATCTCTATTTCTCAGAACTCATATGGGGCGTTCTTGCGGTCAAGTAGTGGCTATTTGACTAACTCAACAGTCTCAACAAAGTGCAATGCAATTGACACGAATTCCCACCTTGTGACCAATGGCCAAACTCACAAATTCATCATCTCAGACAATACAATTAGTCCAACAGATGGTGCTGGAATAACTGCTTATGATGGTGCGATTGTAGTAGCTGAAAGGAATACAATCTCTGGTTCCGCTGAAGGTTCTGGTTTCGGAATACGCGCATCAATGGTTGTGATTAACAATAACGTAATCGGGCCGATTGGTGGCTGGAATGGAATCTGGATTTATGGCGAATCAGATGTTTCTGCGGAAAACAATACTATCACCGGTACTGCAAAGGAGCCAGTATTGATTGGAGAATACCACCATAAAGACCAGGGATGGAATGTACCACAACCTACCAAGGCCAGACTTTACTTTGCTAACAATATAGTCGCCGACAATACAGGAGTCTGTAATTCAGATTACATGTACGGTGGAGACTTCCAATGTCCAGCCTTCCATGTATACATGTCATCTGCAACTTTTATTGGTAACACTGTTACTAACAATGCAGGCGATGGATTCAGAATCAAGGGCGGAATTGTAAATGCTCAAGACAACGATATCGAAGTAGGAGAATTTGCCGCAAATATTTCACTTTATGATGATAATTATGGTAACAAGTATGCATCAATAGCATACTTTTCTGGTAATACCTACACCAACGCTACTCAAATCTACAATGTTACTGAGTCTCGAGTCGCTGTTCAAAGTGAATTCATGCCAGACCCAGGTGCAGGAATTATGTATCCGGTTTCACTATCATGGATGGGTGCAGAGTGCCCATGGGATCTCACTGAGTGTATCAAAGCCCCACTTACAGCAGATTGGCCACCACGTTTCATGCCGCTGTCAATGGAAGTTAATCAGAATGCAACTACATTTACTTATTCCGATATACAAAATTTCGACCGCTCCAAAATACACATCCAAAACCAGAATACCGCATGGGGTGTGCAGGTAGAGCAAGGAGAGCTAGTCCGTTACCAAGTTAAGGCTGACAATTCTCAAGTTGCTGAAGCGCTCGTCACAATGAAGGATGCAAATGGTAAGCCACTTTACAATGTTACAACAGATGCTTATGGATTCACTCCATGGGTAACTTTGCCATCTAATTTCCATATCGACACCAATTGGAACCATCTTGCAACGGATACAGGAGAGGACTCCTGTGGAGATGGAGCAGATAATGATGGTGACACATTGATTGATGGGCAGGACCCTGATTGTCAAAATGGAAACCGTGAAATGCCAACATACTCGGTTGATGCAAAGAAATTCAGCAAAGGCACATCAGTGCACGAGTTCACCTTGACTGGAATGGTCGATGAGGTAATTCACCTTTCGAATACGGCACCATCGGTAAGTGTTGACCAAAATGATGGAACTTCCTTTGCCCAAACAATCACAATTACTGGTTCGGCACACGATGGAATTGGTCCAGCATATTTCAATGACTATGATTCATGGTTGAAACAGTTCGGTGACATTAAGAAAGTCGAAATCCAACCGCATGCAAGCCTCGACTGGTACCTTGCAACGGATACCTCTGGCGCAAATGGTGAGATGACTAAGACTAACTGGCCATTCAAGACTTGGTCTTTTGATTGGGATATGGCAAACCACTTTGAAGAGGATGTAACATTCCGTGTCCGCTCATATGATGGGCTAGATGAATCGATTGTTACCACACGTGTATTCAAGTTGAATATTGCTCCTCCAAGCATTATTTTAGAATCTCCTCTAGATGGTTCAACTCACGATGGCCAAGAAGTATTGTTCAGTGGGACTTCTTCAGATGACTATCAAGGTGTCCAGGGTAGTGACATTAGAGATATTTGGTTCAGCGTAACTGGACCAAATAATTACTCGGCAAACTATCCAGCAAACAGTGGTGGTGGAACCGTTTGGTCTGATTCTTGGAATTTCTCATCCCTACCTAGTGGTGATTATTCGTTTGCAGTTTGGGCAAGCGATTCAAACTATTGCCATGAGATAATCGATATTTGTACCCCGGCTACTGTCACAATCACAATCGATAATGATAACCGAATACCGATTATCCAGATCAGTGAGCCACTGCCAATGGAAAGCGTAAGAGCCGATGAAGAGACCATCATCAGTGGTGTAGCACGTGACAATGATGGCCAAGTAACTCGTGTTGAGATTACTATCTTAGATTTAGCTAGTGGTATCGAATTGAATAATGGACCTGACCCAGTAACTTCGTTCTTGCCAAATGGTGCATGGCAGACTTATTGGGATACCAGCGACTTGATTCATGACCAGCAATATGAAATCCAAGTGAAGTCATATGACGGTGTCGATTATTCAATTATTGAAACTGTCAGAGTTGTAATTGATAATCCGACCGATGCTGATAATATCGCCCCAACTTTCAACGAATCTGGGTGGATAGAAACAATTACAATTTTCTGTGACGAAAAATCTAGTTCATTCGACAAGTGTGGAGTAGGGTTAGAAATCAACTTGCTTGATTACTTCAATGACTCCGATGGCGTAGGTCCAGAATCGAGCCACTTGCTATTCGACATATATGATGACCCACAAACAGCAATTGACAATGATTATGCCTACCATATTCGCATCACTCCGGATGGTAAAGCAATTTACAATCCAATGGACTCAATGTATCAATCTTCAAATGAAATCTCAGATTGGTCGATGTCTGGAGTAATGTTTGAAGCGAGGGATATTCATGATTCTGTTTCTTATTCGTATCAGGTAAATTTCATTGTCAAGGGTGTTACATTTTCAGCACAGAGAGCCGATGTGGGAATTGTAACCTTTGAGGACACTGCCCTATTTACAGGAACTGGATTACCCGGTTCTCAAGTTAAAGCTAGGCTTGTTAGCGGTGATTTACACTTGAACTCAACTACGGTCAAAGATGATGGGACATGGAAAATGGAAATCTCTACATCGCAGTTAGGAGATGATGGAAGTTATGGTATCTATTTCGACCAAAATGACCAAACAATCGGTAAGAATGATGGAACAAGTATCATGCTCACTAGCGGCGAGCCTGAAACTGCAGGCATGCCAACGTGGTTATGGGTTGTAATCGCAATTGTTTCACTGGCTGTACTTCTGGGAGTTGGAACCTTTTTCTTCCTCGAATTTGAAGAATTTGATGATGCTGCAGAAATGACACAAGAGCAACAGAAGGAAGAAGATCCTTACGCCTGGGCTAAAGCGAGAGCCGCAGAGCAAGCAGTTGCTGGAACAATGGTCCAAAATGTGAATGTCAATCTCCACGACTCAGTTATTTCGGGTGATTTGGTACCAGCAGCAGCTCCTATGCCTGCGGCTCAACCTCAACACCCTGGCTGGATTTGGGATGCTCAAACTAACCAGTGGGTTGCAGATCCAAATTACACACCACCGCAAGAGTAATCCTTCACGCAGGGATACAAAATACTCTAAGGGGATAAGAACGGAGGGTGAGATATGGTTGTACGACCAAAACCAGGAGTGCATGAGAGAATACTGCTCCATTTGTCTGATTTTTCAGATTTCATGAGTTCAGTCGAAGTACCATTTGCGTTATCGCAAATGGGTATTGCAAATGCAGTATCAATAGCAAGGTCAAACGTGCCAAGAGCAATCTCTGGATTGAAAGACCAAGGTTTCCTCGTCGAACGACAAGCACATGTTCAGGGAGTTAGCCGTAAACGTAAGGCATACTTCTTGACGGATTCTGGAATGAATGTTGCCGAAGAAACTTGGAAGAGGCTTCGTGAATTCCCGCTTAGAGCGATTCTTCCTGATGGGACTACAATCACCTCTACTCTTGGTGAGATACAGGATAAGATACCATTTACAATGCGTCCAGTGGATGTAATTCGGTACCTCAATGATAACGGAGTACTCGATGTACGTTCTCTCTCTGCCGATTTAGTTGAACGTGATTTATCTAAACATGTTGAGAAACAATTGGTTACTAGCCTAGGTGATTTACCTCGGCTCAGGCATTTTTATGGTCGCTCGACCGAACTCGAAAATATGGTTAATTTACTTGAAGCGAGATCCACCACCTTGATGATTCCAGGAATTGCAGGAATTGGAAAAACATCGATGGCAGCTAAAGTAATCGAATCCTTCATGCACCGAAGAAATTTATTGTATCATAGATGTCAAGATTGGGATGGAAGTCGTGCATTCTTTGAGAGCATAGCAGACTGGCTATCTAGTATTGGAGACCCTATGCTCGCTGATTACATTTCGGCAACTCCGGTACCACAAGCAGTAGATGCAGCTCGAATAATCACTGATGCGCTCTCTGGTTCTTCTGCCTTGATTGTCATAGATGACTACCACAAGGTAAACGACAAGGTGCTTCATCAAACCATACAGGCGATATCACGTGACCTTGTAGAGTTTGAAGGAGATGTAGGATTAGTAATTTTTTCACGGTCTTTCCGTCAAGTAGTGCCACTAAAAGATGCAGATGGTCGCATTGTGTCATTGGTCCTTCCACTGGAAGGACTCGACCAAGAATCGACCCGCTCATTACTTTCAGCATTTGATGATTTAGATCAGGAAAAGTTACTCTATATTCACTCATTGAGCCGTGGACACCCCTTAGTTCTCGAGTTAATCAACCGGGGTGCATCAGCGGGTGCATTCCACGAGTCCCTAGAAAACTATGTCAACATCGAAATCTTTTCCAAACTCTCTGGAGAGCAGAAGCGACTATTGGGCGCTCTCTCAATTTTCAGAGAACCAATTCCCCTTGAAGCGATTACCGAACAGGGATTAAATATCGACGAACTAGATTCGCTCGTCGAATCGGGGTTAGCTAGGCATGCTGATTCTGATGCCTATGACGTTCACGACCTGATTAGAGAATTCTTGCTCCAAAGTCTCGATGAACAATCCAAAGAAGAGTTGCACAACAAAGCGGTATCATGGTACCAGAAACAGAGTGCTGGGAGCCATATTTCTTTGGAATTAATTTACCATTTAATAGCCTCTTCGCGCCATGAGGAAGCGACACAAATTGTGATTGAGCAAGGTCGTAATCTGATTAAAGAAGGACACATTGAACTTCTTGGTTTACTAGAATCAATCGATACCAACTCGATAGTCGCTGAAAGTTCTTGCCGAATTGATAGAATTCGTGGTGAAGTATTGTCTTTATTGGGAAGATTTGATGAGGCCGAAGAAGCATTTAGCAAAGCAAGACCTCCTGCTGAAGCCGCAGGTTTGAAAGATGTAATTGCAGACATACTTTCGAACCTTGCCGACATTGCTCTGAAGCGCGGTGACTCGAACTCAAGTTTGAGCATGCACCGTAAGTCGTTGGAATTATATATTGAAATCGGTGATGCAGTCGGTGCCGCTAGATCATACAATAATATGGGCTACATTTTGCGAAGGAGTGGCGATAAAGTCAAGGCATTGGAAGCATATTCTGAGGTAGAATCTATTCTCGCATCTGATGACTCACTCAGCCTAATCTCTGCAGAAATAGTTCTTGCACGTTCCTTGTTAGATTTGGGTGAGCATACACGAGCCCGTGACCATGCTTTGTCAGCGTATGAGCGTTCAGAATCATCAGATGACCCGATTTTGCATGCACGTGCTCGCGCCGTGCTAGGTCGGTATTATGCCAAATCCGGAGATGCAGATCTCGCTCTCCACCACTATACAGACGCTCTTGCAACCATGGGCGAGGCAGGAGATCCACTCGCATTGGTGGAAGTTTCAATCCTGCTTGGCGAAGTTCTACAAGACAGTGGCAAGATAGAAGAAGCACTCGAACGTTACCGTGAAGCCTTGATTATTTCAGAAGCAAATGACTTGCGTATGCAGATTGGTGAACTTCTTGCAAGGTTAGGTGGTGTTGCCCCTGATAGACAAAGAAGGACGGAATACCTACAACGTGCTCTTTCTGTGTTCCGGGAATTAGGTGCGCAAACCAGAATGCGCGAAGTTCAGATGATGGTTCACACTGCCGTGATGGGCCGATGATTAGAAATCAGGACGTTTACTACTGAGATAAGTTACGCCATCTTCGTAAACAACCCAGATTTCTGTAATACCTGACAAGGTGATTTTTCCATCATATGTCCCAGCGCCTGTGGCAGAAATTGAAACATCTCTATCAAGAACATTTTCAGTATGGTCTAAGTGAAGACCTTGATCATCAAGAGTCAAAATGAATAGGGATTCATCTGCCTCCGTAGCTCGCCATTTGACTGCTTCTGCATAGCGAATATCGCCGTCATCTCTGCTAGCAAGATCAGCACGTTCAACAGCCCCAACTAAATCTGCCATATTGACATCAACGGCAGTCGTATTCCAATTTTCTCTGGTTGCAGTTTCAATTCCAAATGCCCACACACTGAACATTGAAAGGAAAATTACTCCAAGTAAAAAAGTGAAAATATATCCCAGTTCGGTACTTGCTCCAGATTCATCGCTTACAAAGTCCCCTTTCATGATGAAGCCTCCGTTAGGTGTACATCGATACTACTAATCTGTAAATTAAATTGAATAGGTTGGCCTGATGTGTGCCAAACAGCCTCACTTGGTCCATGGGATGGAATTGGTACCCAACCAGTATAATCTGAAAGCAAATCCAATCTCCCTGGATTTACAATCCAATCTTCAGAAGATTCGAGTCCATTGCTGGACCATGCGGCAATAGCATTGCCATATGGACCTACCCAGCCTCTTCTCACATCATGTGCAATAGTCGATACAAGACTTTCACGCATTGTTAATTCAAGGTCAAGATTCATATTTCCTGCACCAGAAGCAGAAGTTTTTGTTGGATGTATCGAAGGTACAGTTGCACTAAATCGTGGACCAGGGCCTTGTCTATCGGTCGGTCCGACTAGAATTGCAGGATTCATTTCAGGATGGTTTGTAACAATAGCTCCAGCACTCCAAGCGACTTCAAGCCCACTAATCGATGTGTCAAATTCATAGGTTAGGCGTGATATGTGGAAGGCCCATGCATTGGCAAGGTTAGCATGAGTCGCTTCGCCTTCTACTCCAATTAGAGTAATTTCCAAACTCGCAGGATGTAGCCCATTCTGCCATGCGGTGATGATTTGCCCTTCAGGCAAGCCGTCCATTGTTTTCCAAGGTAGTGTAGTGGAAATCCAACCAGATGCAGTTTGGTTAATTCCTATACAGCGCATAGCACCATCATCCTCTAGAATGATGAGACCATCGTTGCCAGTGTATCCCATAACCGAAGTATAATCTTCAAATTCGGAAGTGAAATTATCAAAGTTTTCGGAGTCGTCCAGTATGAATTCATTACCCGTTACTTGCCCAGTATCAGTTGCTGGAAGGATTGCCATACCCCCCTCACCTGTACTCCATTGGATAATTACATTTTCACTGCTCTCGATGGTAGCAGCACTTTCGATCCCGATTGGAGGCCAAGATACTGTTCCTGTTTGGTTAACAGGTACAGATGTCCCACCGTTCCGCCAAGTGATGGTTGCGGCATTTTCACTAGGGTTTATTATTGTCAGATTACCTGTGGAATATGGTGCTATGAAATGTTTAGAAATGAAGTTGCCCTCTTCACCAAGCAACGATGTTTTACCCTTGTCTTCATGGCTAATCAGTAGTTGTGCATCCACATCTGTAACTATCTCCAGAATTGTATCTTCTGAAAGCGAAACTTCCTTTGTCCAAGAGTTGGCTAGTCTCACAGCAGGGGATTGAACAACAGCCTCATCTCCACTTTGCCCTGCAAGTGACCATTGAACTAAGATATCATCATCAGCAAATATTTCCAATGTAGAATTTCCTGCTGGCAAGGGAACAGCCCAATGCTGCCCCTTTCCTGTAGCAGGATTGGATTTTGTAGGAGGGACTATTGAAGAACCCCCTTCTCCGTTAAGTTGTAGTCCCATCAAATCGTGACTAGAGCTAAATGGGGAGTCTGCATTAAGTCGTAGTACTTCTCCAATCGATAATGAATAATCAGATCCATCTTGTTCGATTAGGACAGGACCTAATGGAATAGTTAATCCATGCTTGGGAGTGACAAGAATAGAATCAGCCTGGGTGGTTGGGGTAAACAGGAACGGACGGTCGGGGCCTAAGCGTAGATCTTGGTAACAAACCGCTTGTACGTTACTTTCAGCGTGTCGGATTTCGAGATTTCGGTTGAGGTCAAGAGCGCCCCTTATTCTGAATGTGTCATCCTCATACCAAGATGCGGAGTACCACATTCCGCCACGCAATCTATCCCACCTTAGTTCTCCATCGACTGGTATTAGTTCAACTTGTGATGAATCTCCCGGCACACCGGCTTCAGAAAGAGTTGTAATTTCGTGACCCATTATTTGCATCTGTGCCTGCATGTCATTACGCTTTAGTGACCCTTCTAATTCTTGGATGACGGGCATCATTGAAAGTAGCATTAACCCTATGATAGATATTACTCCACCAAACAGCAGGACAGTTGCAACAGCTGCACTTACTGCCTCATCACCACGTTGAAGGTTATTGGAAATCATTCACGAACCTCCACTAATTGCAAATCAATTTCCAAATCAATCACTGAATTACCTTTGTCGATAGTCATCCCATCTGAGCCACTCGCTCTTAGCCAGGGGCTTATTCCACGGTGTTGGTCGAGCGTATCTGCAGCACGGTGTAGTGTGTAATCAGTGAGCCACCCCTCATTCATTTGTGGTGCGATTGTAGGGCCAAGGGTAGAATCAAAATTGAATCTAAAGTTCCATGCATCACCACTGAATAATTCGATTGGCCCAGCAGAACTAATGTCAAAAATTGCATTTCTTCCATCAGGTACCGACCCTATTACACTCACATCTCGCAATGACAAACTTGCACGCATTGTTCCATCGAAAAGTTCCTCAATTTTGATACCGGGGGATGAAGCGATTGTCCATGGTTCATTAGAAAATTTATCATAGCGTGCATCATTTATCAGACCTATTGTGTGCTCGCCACCCTGTACTTTTGTTTTAATTAGCAATCCTGAAATCGAGATACCTGCTTGGCGGTGTAGTGGTTGATCATCGGCATCATGAACTGTAACGATGTACAAGTGAAGTACATTCAATTCATGGTCAATTAAAACTGGTTCATTGCTAGGCTCAAAAGTGAAAGTCTGTTCGCCATTTGGAGTCCAAATAGTTGCACTAGTGGCCTTTTCATTTTGGGCAAACACACTAAATGCAGTTTGGTTTAGATATGACACAGTAACCGATTCTGAATCTGTTAAATCTGCTGCAACAGTCCAGCTTTCAATGTTTGAAATTGGAATAATCGCACTGCTAACCGAAGGTACTGTGGTTCTAATGCCGGTGTCAGCACTTGCGCCTGCAACAACATCGATGCGTCCATCAAGGCGCTCAGCAATTCCATTTGCATTCGCCCATGCGGTATTGTCTTGAAAGTCGTTGACGTAGGGGGTCAGCATCAAAAAAACCCCTCCCATCATGGTTATAACCATGGCTAGAAGCATGACTACGCCGATAACCTCGCTGACGGCGAGGTCCTCATCGGCTTTACGGCTGGACCTCATCGGACAGAAGAGAATCATCACCCCTCTTATGGTTTGACCAAGGAGAGCCCTTACAGGGCTCATCTTCGAAGGGAGATTCCCTCTTGGGGTACCCGTTCAGATTCACATTGGCCAATGTGGTGCGTGAACTCCGGGCCATCTTGAAGCGAGATTCGGATATCACCTTCGAAAAGATCATCCACATGGTACAAAACAGTAGACTCCGCTAGGTGTGGCGCATTGTTTTTTTCTGAAAGATGTGTTAGCACCAGAGACCGTGTTTCACTAGTTACAACCTGCGAAAGAAATTGGCCAGTTTGGTCATTAGAAAGATGCCCACCTCTTCCTGAGATTCTGTCCTTCAAACGCATAGGATACGGACCATTCCACAGACGTTGATGGTCATAATTTGCTTCGATCGAAATGTGCTGACATCCCGTTACATGGTTAACCAATTCATCAGTCCAAGAGCCAAGATCTGTAATCACGGCTCCTCTTTCACCACGATGGCTTGCGATGAATGCCACATTATCAGCGCCACTGTGTGGGACTGGAACCGGGAGTAGGGCTAGGTCGTCTGCAAACTCCAATGCATCTAGTCCTTCGAATAAATGTACACCTTTGAGGTCCAAGTTGAGGGCAGTGGCCGTTCTGTCATTGCAGTAAATTGGAATATTCCATCTCCTCTGAGCAATTGAAGCACCACCGCCGTGGTCGCCGTGATGGTGTGTCAAAACAATCGCATCAATTTCGTCTGGTTTTATTTCCATTCGGGCCAAGCGTTTTTCCAGTTGCTTTCCACTAAACCCCTGGTCGATCAGAATTTTCGCTTCACCACTTTCAACAAGTGTCGCGTTACCGCGACTTCCTGTTCCAAGGTGTGTGAATGACAATGGCATGGCTAACCTTCAGAGGGTATCGCGTTTAGCCCTTGAACCCACCCCTGAAAAAGTTGTATTTCGGTCTGTTTTTGGTTGTTAGTTTAGATTACCGTAGGTAATCCTAGTCTGAACAATGCTCCATCACTGTATTAAGGCTGGTTCAATGGTTCATGTCTAGTTGGGTGCTACCGCGCTCGACGGTGATTCCGATGCGCCGCTCACAGTCAACACTTCTGATGACCTTCCTAGTAATATCTGGACTGTTTTTTGTTTCACAGTTACCTGCTATTTCGAATGTAGCCACAACCAACCCTAATCTAACAGAAGGAGAAGGTCCACCAGCCACAGATTCTGATGGTGATAAGATCCCGGATGTTCACGAGAATCTATTCGGTGAGTGGGTAAATTTCTCATCAACAGATGGGCGTGCAGTAGTGATGAAAGGTATGGATAGGTACAATGCATCCGATGCCTATGTCGATATAGATATCGATGGTCTAAATGCAACCGAAGAATATTGTTGGCCCTATCCGGCTCAGTGTGTTGATCCCGGATTTACGAGGGGACTTACCGGTGTCTTGAACGAGTCGGGAAAGCGATGGTATCTCGATCCAAGGATTGCTGATACTGATGGAGACGGTATGCCTGATGGTTTCGAGGCTCATATGTGCGAGAGACTTGGAGGCTTTGATTCCGAGGAAAAAATGTATCGCTGTGATGAATTCGACCCGCTGAATGCAAGTGATGCTGAGAGTGACCCCGATGAAGACGGATTCGATGTAAATCGTGACGGTTTCCTTACTGTTGATGAATTATTGACTTCACCGGAAGAGTATTCTTTTGGTGCACCGGCTAACTGGACTACTGAATTAGATGGTCTGAGGTGTTATTCACCTGGTCCAGAATCTTCAATTCTATATGACTGGCCGTTCATTTCTTTGAACTTAAATATTACATTACTTGAAAATATACTATCTGCATGTGCTCGCAATGGCACTGTCGATACCATTGATGAATATCTCTGGCTGGGAACAAACCCAGTTGGGGAGGATAGTGACCGGTACTACTACGATGGAGAAAAATATCGCAGACTATTCCCTTCTAGTGGAGATGGAATCAGTGACGGGTGGGAGATACACTTTGGACTAAATCCTCTCAACCGCTCAAATGCACTGGTGGATTTAGATAACGATGGCTGGGATGCTAACCGTGATGGAATAATTAGTGCAGATGCTGCACGCTCTGAAGAAGCACTCGGCGTGGGTGAACAACTTTCAACTCTCGAAGAGTATTTTGTGCATTTAGATGATGGCAATACTGTAAAATCGGGAATGCGTTCTGTTGAATTAGGTGCTAGCGAAGGGACTTATGCAGAATATCTTCTAACACCAGAGCTAACAGCAGAAGCAAGTGAAGATGATATTTCTATCATTAACCATGATGTGAGAGAATTAATTTCGAACGGAACTAATTTATGGGTTGGCACAAAATTAGGAATTACAGTTATTGATTTTGAAGAATCGACCTCTGTGAATTATGAACTCCCACAAGGACATGATCTCAATGACATGATTCTGTTAGACAACTATCTCGTTATGGTTACAGAAGCGGGAGTTTGGGTTTCAGAAGTAGATGACGGGATACTCGATGATATTTCAGAGTGGACATATTTCGCTGGCCGCTATACAGCAGGCGCTCAACTTGTGAATGACGGTGGCGACCAGTATGTTATTGCTCTTGGTTTTGGAGGGTTTGGTTCAGTATTCCAATTTAACGAACTAGGAGTAACCCAATTGGCCATGGGCAATGGAATTTCTGATGCCATGAATAGTGGGAACGCAACTGCTACTTCCATAGCGCATGTTGATGTTTCTTCGGGGCCGCTTACGCTATACGTTGGTACAGATGTTGGTTTATTCACAGTTGAAACCGCTTCTGCAAGAGATGCAGCAATTCCAAATTGGAAATTCTACTATTCATTCGAACCAACATCAATCGCTTCCAATATCGATGAATTACGAGCAATTGGAGCATTGGGTGGAGGGAATCCTGCGACTGTTAACGACTTGGTTCCAGATGGGCCCGAAGGCGGTGCAATGCAAGTGGTTTGGGTTGGAACACCTTCGGGATTACATCGAATGGACTTACTTTCTGGTTTGATCACCCACAGTGGAGATTATGAGCACCAGGGTATTGATGGCACTACAGTTGCTGCTACAAATGAAATCTATTCTATAGGCTCTACTGGTAACGAAATTATTGTTGGTTCCGGTTGGGGAATGTGGGCTTTAAACGGTGGTTATTCCGCAGTATATGGGATGACCAATCAAGAATGGGTACCCGGGCATATTTCAGCGATTGAGATTCATCAAGTTTCTGGAGTAGACACAGTATTCCTCGGAATAGGACCTGGTAAATATTCTAATCTTGAGCTGATGGATCCTATGGCCAATGATTCGGATTCGGATGGTATGCTAGATGGTTGGGAGGTCCGCTATGGTTTGGACCCAACAGATCCTTGGGATGCATTACTTGATGCGGATGGTGATGGCGTAAATCTCGACTCCGACCCCATAAACGAAAGATTATGGCGTAATTTAGACGAATTCCGTTACACAGCGCGCACAAGCCTAGGGTACAATGCGACAGACCCACGAGTTGTTGATTCAGATGGCGATGGTGTTGGTGATGGAGCTGAATATTTCGGTCTGTTCCATGAAGAGACTCCACTTTGGTGCCACTACACAAATCAATATGATTTTGAACATATTTGTGATGATGCTGCAGGCCAAGCAGCGAATGCAACATACCTAGCATCACTTGGAATTGATTCTGGAACCGATGCAACAAATCCTGATTCAGATGGTGATGGAATGCCTGACGGATGGGAAATTAAACATCGAAGATGGATTGGAACTTCTTTCACTGGTTCGAATAATTGGACCATGGATCCACTTGACCCTGCTGATGCAAATTGGGATGCGGATGGCGATGGTCTAAGCAACCTTTGTGAATATCAGTGGACACTTATCAAGGCAGCAGGTGTTGCTGGTGATTTACTTGAAAGCCACTATGAATCTGAAGTCGCTGCAATGGCATGGTCTGATTCTGACCCTAATAATGTAGATTCTGATGGTGATGATTTGCCCGATGGCTGGGAAGCGAGAGGTGCTTGCACATGGGATGTTAGCCGAATTGGAATCAACCCATTGAATGGTAGTGATGCATTTGAGAATCCAGATGGAGATGGATATGATATCAATCACAATGGCGTAATCGATGAAAATGAAGCATTTGTTAATTGGCTCGAGTACAATATTAAGGACAACTTATTTGATGGCAACATGAGTTTAGATGGAGAAGTAATTCCAAATAATTTCTCAACCGACTTGTTTCGAAATGTATCTGATTGGGCGACTCCAGAGTCAACCTTTGGTGATGGTGATTTAACTGGAGATCCCACAGATTCCGACACCGATTCTGATGGTATGCCAGATGGGTGGGAAATCTGGTATGCACGTTGGCAACTATTGGATTCACAGTGGTCACTTGATCCATTGGATGCAACCGATAGGTGGGATGATTCTGATGATGATGGAATGAGTAACTGGGAAGAATACAATACAATCGACCCTGCGCTATCAGAGACAAATGCCAACCGAACAAGCCCGCAATGGTTTGTGACCACCATTGGCACAGGATATACTCTACAGCAATGGCCAGGAATCACAAATCCTGAGTCGTTCGGTTCATTTGTCGGACAAGATTTGATCAATGTATCGGGCTGGACTACTGACCCAACTAATCCCGACACAGACTCCGATGGCTTCCTTGATGGTTTGGAATTACTTTTCACAGCATGGAATGATACTGCACAAACTTGGACTCTCAATCCACTAGTCCCCGGTGATGGTTCATTCGATGCAGATAATGATGCACTGACAGATGCACAAGAATTCTCCTTAGCAGTCACAAATCCCGAAAATGGTGAAAACCATCCGCTTGATGCTCCATTGATGCATGTTGATGGTGATATTAATGATCCAACACAAAAAGCACAAAGAGTCTACTCAATAATTATCGATAAGGGTCAGAGAGGTAAACGCCATCTTGAAGAATTCCAAGAGTGGCAATCTACTGGAATTGCTAATACTTTCATCTCAACTCTAATGGGAATTACCGACCCAACACTAGCAGATACTGACAGTGATGGAATGATTGATGGATTCGAATATTGGTTTACATCTTGGGACCTTGAAAATAACCGTTGGTCGATGAATCCACTAATCGACTCTGACCAATGGCTCGACAGTGATTTAGATTCAGTTGATTGTAATGCAGATGGAAATATTTCACTTGAAGAACAATTTACGAATAAAAGAGAATATGAATCTCGCGTATATGGTAAATATGACACTCGTTTATCCACTGGTGCAGGACTAATCGGATTTGGTGATGATGCAGTAGATGCATATGTCGAAGAAGGTAGTACTGAACTTGAAGCACGCAGGGCGATTTACAATAATTTCCGAAGTAAGGATTCCGCTTCCACAGCAAGAATGGATATGATTAATTCTGAAGATCCCAATACTTTCAACCGGACCTTATTTGGAATTACAGACCCAACCAACGTTGACTCGGACCAAGATGGAATTGATGATGGTTGGGAATTCTGTTATGCGGTTTATGGGATGCCAGATCCAACAACTCAGAACCATTGGGCAACCAATCCAGTAAATCCATTCGACATCGACTATGACCCTGATAGTGATGGATGGTATAATCGAACTTCATTTGATAGTCCTGCAGTTCAAGGTACATGGGAGAATCGACAATTTACTCCTTCAGGGGAGGTCATCCAAAATGGAATTGGCGACCTTCCATTTACAAACCATATGGAATACTTGAATGGTACAAGACCGGATACAAATGACTCTGATGGCGATTCAGTAACTTTCAACACAGAAGTAGCAGGCGGTATGGTGATATCTCACGACCGAGACTGGAATCTTTCAGATGGTCGTGAAGTTTTCAAATATGGAATAAACCCAATGGATAATGATACAGATGGCGATATGCTACCTGATTGGTATGAGTATGCAAAAGGGTGGAATGAAAGTAATGACAACTACTCCTCGCGATTGAATATTGAGGTACAATGGATCGATGCTTCAACAGGTGGGAGCTGTACCTCAAATACCTCTTCATGCCGACCCCTCTCTCAAAACCTAGGTACACTTTCTCGACCGGCATTAGGATGGGCCTGGGCTACATTTAATCCCGCAAATCCTGCGGATGCTAACTATGATCCTGATCAAGATGGGAACTGGGATTGCAGTGCTACTTGCGTCTATACTCCATACACTAACTTCATGGAATTTTATGCAATAGCAGACCCTAACCTAGATTCTCCCGACTCCGTAAGACTTTCTGGGGAAACTTGGAATGGCTCAGTTATCACCGAGTGGTGGCAATTTAGAGCCTTCACCCTCGGCTTGGGTGAGGTTACTGAAGATACAACAAATTATCTTGGAATGAATAAGAAGAATATCGCAGATGAGAGTTATGCACTAATCATCAATGACATGGACACCGATTTCTTGGTATTGGATGTAGGGGACGATGTAACCTTGTGTTCTGGTGATCTTACAGATGATTGGGATGTTTACTATGTTGGAAACTTAAATCGGGCTCCCGCAATTGAATTGGGCGAACACGAAAAGGGTTGGTACCTCCTCGATTTGGATGATGACCATATTGCGGAAGGCAGCGATCCTTTGAATTGGGATACAGATGGAGACTGGCTAGTTGATTGGTTTGAAGTCAAGGACGATGAGGTTGATGGCCTTAGAGGCGATTCTTCACCGATTCGATATGACAGTCGAAATACCGCTTGAAGCCAATTTATCTCCTAAAGGAGATTTTTGAACTGACCAGGCGCCGGTTAATTCAAGAGTTATGGCGTCTGAGCGGTGTGTAGGTGTATTCTATGTCGCAGAGTTTTACTTCCCGTGCAGCCCTGATAATGATGCTTTTGCTACTAGTACTAACACCGTTGAGCCCGCTTTCAGAAACCTTTGTGGGCGAGGCTGAAGCAGCAGGTTCATCGAGGCACATCTATACCTTTTCAGATGGCAGTATAGAGAATATTGCTCTCTATCAAGGTGGTTCGGATAAGACCACGAAAGTTGCAATTCCGAAGGGGGCTGAGGTTCTTGATGTACAAGTTACACTTTCGGGGGCGTCATCGACAGGTTGGTCGCAGGTTTCTACTGACACGTATGAAGAATGGATGGATGGAGAAGCAAATCGGGCTGATTCACGAAGTGGTGATTTGACTCTTGGATTTGATTCTGGAGACGTAATATTTGCACCGCATGCGGTCGATGAGGATATCAATTCCGGAACATCATCTTGGCTCGACAATGGTAGTTTTGCAGTTAGACAACCGCATACTTCAAACTCAACTGAAAATCGATTCAGCAATCAAATAAAGATGACAAGTCAAAACTTTATGGCACAGGGCCAAGGTGCAATCATTCGTAACCATGATTGGCTCTTCATGTCAACCTTTACTGGGACCTCATTTGACAAAGTAGTCAACCGTATGCACCCGAATAATGTTAGCAGAGATATTGTTGTTGATTTACAACGTGAAGCAGCGTGTGCTCTCCCTCAAGACCCAAGTTCAACTTACTACAAGGCCTATGGTTTCAAGGACTGGACAATAACTGATGAAGAAATCCTATATGGTATATTTTCGACCTACAAATATTCTTATTCATCATCAACTCCAACACAGCACCTCAGAGTTCTTGCAATTGATGTCTCAAATGATTGGACATGGAATTGTATAGATTCCTATGACATTGGACAGCCATATGGAGAATATAATGGAATCTCATATGATCGAGAAACTGACAAAATCTGGATAGTTCATGGACAGCAAAGGCGTATTGTATCATACGACTTTGGAGATAATGGACAATTTACTAAGGGCGAAGAAATGTATTCATTCTCAGCTGGGGCATCTTCATCCACTGAATGTGGCAAATCCACAAGCAATGTTCATGGCTTGACTGTACACTCTAACTATTTCTACATGCGTTGTATGAAGGGATTGTACTACACAGACACCGACCAAATTAGTGCATGGGCTCTATCTGGAACGTCATCATCACTAGTGCCACAAGCAGGGTCAATCGACATCACAGCCAAAGGATTTGGACTGCACTATGACGGACAGAGGTTGATTACAGTTGATACTGGCTATTCGACATGGGGCTCTAAAACTCTATACTATCGTGAACTAGGTATGGGGCTTTCCTATTCAACAACCCCTGCTCCTGGTACAACTACATGGGTTGGAGATACAATTGTCACTACGGATGATGTTATTGCAGTAAATGTACAAAATCACTGGTCAGCACCAAGCCAGGGAGATCGAGTTGATTACTGGGTTAGTGCCGATAATGGTACCCACTGGGAAGCTGTTGAGAAAAACCAAACTATCCACTTCGCACATCCAGGAAATGAATTAATTTGGAAAATGCAACTGATTGGTTCTTCTGCTGTTTCTTGGTGGCTCTCTCTGGAATATGCTACCTCATATGACACAACAGGTGATTGGACTAGTCAGCGTGTTTCAACCGGAACAAATGTCGGTAAAGTTCGGGCCGTATGGCAGGCTGATGAGCCTACATCATCGTCATTAGAAGTCAAGGTTTCCAATGATAATGGCACAACTTGGGAAGATGCAATCAATAATCAAGAAGTTTCATTTTCAACTCAAGGTGCTGGAAATGAATTACTTTATTCGGTATTGTTAGCGACAAGTGATAACTCTCTGACGCCGAAAGTGGACTCTTTCATTCTCTGGTATGAAGAAGGATATCCAGACGCACCCCAACTGGATGTAGGAGATGACAACGTGTGGGATTGGAAATCTATCCTTTTCCTCAACGAAAGTTCAGTGGTTGCATCTGATGATTCACCTGTTGGAAGTGTTGTTTCAGAAGCTCCCGGATTGGTTGATGCTTTCAACAGCCACATTCCTGATAATGGCGTTGGAACCGTGGAAATTACAATTGCAGTCAAAGCAAATACTCCCGGAAGAGTAAAACTGACTGAATTAAATATTGAATATCGATTGAAGACACGTGTGCTCGATGCAAGTCTAGAGGGGGGACTGGTAACTCCTGACGGCGTTTATCGAAACCTAGTAGTTCGACTTGGTCATGGTGATTTGGTCGATAAAGTGACTGAAGCAACAATCGGATTAAACAATTCACATGGAGGCAATCCTGCATTCAAATGGCTACGTGGAGATTCATGTAGTGTTGTAGATGATGTTAATGAAATAGTGAGTTTTGATGTTGGAAATTGCACCTCGACAATGGATAGTGAAGGCACGGTATCTGTGAAGATGCCAATGCGTGTAAACTGGACATGGGATGATGAAAGGCGGATGGAAGCAATCGTTTCGATGAATGATGATCTAGGTCCTCAAATCACTGCATGGACAACTGATACTTTGTCACTTAACATCGAGAATGACATTCAGTTAGATGGAATGCGCGTTTGGGAAGAGACCGGCAGAGAATTGTACCCAGGTGACTGGGTTAGAGGCGGATTTAATCTTTCAATTGCTGGAGCAATAAACTTTGAGAATTCTGCATTTTCACCTTTAGCAGGTGAATTTGATTTACGAGTACTAGGCCAAAATGTAACTTTCGATGGAGTCCCAATTGGAGAACCTAGTGTTCTTCACTCAGAAGGAAATCCCGCATTTGGCCAATATAATATTACCTTCACTTCACCTATTGAATCTGCTCCTGGCGGAATGGTTCTGAGGGTTGAAGCTATAAATTTGGCAACCGGTTCAACCTATGTAAATCCCGGATATAATACAATTAAATTGATTTTTGATGGAAATGCTCCGCTTGTTTTGTTTGCTAGCCCAACCAAATCTGCAGAAATGCACAAGGGACCACCATCTCCTGGCGGGCAAGCAATTGAGGTTATCATACAAGATTCGGTAGACCCTCCTCAAACCGCAGACCTACACTATTGGGTGGGTTGTGAAGCAGGAGAGCATGAGAAGTGTGACGATTCCAATTTTAATGGTCTTCCCGAACCAATTGAATACCGTTCAAAAACACTGACTACACCAGAAATAAGGGCGGGTGGTCTCAATATTTTCAATGGACTGATAGACGATTCAATGCTATTGCATGGTGACAAAGTTGCATTCTATATTACCGGCCAAGATGGGCAAGGAAATGTGATTGCAATGGGTGGTGCACCAGTCTGTGACATGTCTAGCGAACAATATTGTGGCGACAGACCGGGAGAAGTAATTCCCGAATGGGATAATTCACTATCCTGGTATGTGATACGTGAAGAATTTGAACCAGTAATGGATGTTGATAATTCAACAATCATGGGCCACGATGACCTAGAGCCTCTCCATCCTGGTGTGTCTTATACCGCTACGTTCATGGTTTCAGACATCAATGGCTGGTGGGATGTTGACTATGTCCAATTAGCACTCGCAGGTGATTTTGATGATGATGAAACCTCAATTTTTGCCTACCTGTCAAAGACCAATGATGGCTTACCAGAATTATTTTTAGAAAGTGGCGGTTCTGGATTAGCAGTTTCTAATCTGTACTCCTCTGTTATCCTCGATCCGGAAAACGAATCTCGAATGATTGTATCGATAAAATTCCAGTTGACTTGGAATTTCCCTGAAATCTGGGATACAAACGGTGAATCGCATTTCATCCCAAAGGTTTGGGTTGAAGATAAGCCATGTGGATTAGAGGATAATGTTCCTTGTAATATTCACAAAGCAGGATTAGGGAATGACTTATGGAGCCTAGACAATGATTTGCGGTTCGATACACAGCCAGGACACATTTTGGCAATTGAATTACGAGATGGAACCAACCACTACAACCCTGAATTTGATGAGACCCTAATCGGAGCTGGCCAAGCACTGCGATTCAGTGGCCGTGTACTTTTCGCTGAAGATGAGACACCCGCTCCATCAGGTACTTTCACAATCGTTCTAGGTGACTACGAAAACGAATGGACAACTACCAGTCGAGATGGTGGATATTTCAGTATTGACATGCTAGTTCCTGATGTCCGTAGTGGCCATTTAGATTTGCGAGCGAAACTAGTAGATCTACCTGGTCTGGCAGAGGATGAATCCGAATTCAAACCACGTTTGCGACTAGCGGTTGACAGTGAACGACCAACTATCCATGCAGTATACTTAGCAGGAATTGCTCCAGGTGAAGATATACCTATTTCACTTGCAGGAAATCTACAAGTAATGCTCGAAACCCGTGATGACCAAGGATTTACTATTGAAAACCCAGCAGTAATGCACTATCTTGTACGTGCTGGGGAAGCCGAGATAAGTAGAGGTTCATCACCACTACCTGATACCACTCCATTTGAGGACCAATTCTTTTGGACTGGTTACATCGATTTAACCGATGGTGGAGCGACAATGCTTCTTCCATCATATACAATTGATGTCTGGGTTACTGGCTCAGATGCTTCTGGAAATCCTTACGACAGCGACGGTAACACACTCGAAGCACCACTTGCATCATGGCCTCTTGCTCTGACAGGACCGGATGTAAGCCTCAGAGCAGCAGATACGTTGTGGTCTTGGTCAAATCCTACACCGATTGTTGACGAGTCGGTTTCCCTCACTGTTGAGGCGAGGAATTCAGGGGCTTCAGGAAATGTGACATTTGTTCTGCAACGCCTGACCAGTGGTGAAAACTGGGAGACATTATCTTCAGTAGATATTTCGGTATCATCTGGAAAAACAATCCAAGTGAAGCTATTGGCTATTGCAGATGGCGAGGTCGGAGACACTCTAGATCACCGCCTCCTCCTCCTTGATTCCGGTGTGGAAAAGGAAAGGATATCTATTACTCCACTCTTGATTAAGGGAGAAGTAGACAGAGATGGTACGGCACTTGCAAACCAAGTTGCCGACTCACAATTGTCTGTTGTAATGTATCTAATTGCACTCGGTGCGATGTCTTATGCAGTTTGGACAATGGTCCAAATTAGAAAGATTAGACGTGGTGAGGAAGTAGATGAATCGGACCATACTGCGGAAGTTGAGGAAAACATGGATGGAAAGTTAGTGCCATCTATCGGCCAAGCCGAAACTCCGAATGTTGAGGGTGCAGTTCCATTAGCACCTGGCCCGCCAATTCCTCCGTCGGGATTACCTACAGGCTGGACAATGGACCAATGGTCACACTATGGGCACCAATACATTGAGTCGCTGGTCCCCAAAAAGTAGGTGGTAGTGTGATGACCGGATCCCAAACGATGGTTACCTTACAGGAACGTTTGGTGAATTTGATTAACCAACTAAGCATGCCTGTACTCGAGTCAAGTTTGGTCATTTCTCGTTGGACAAACCGGCTATTGCGACAACTACAGGACCATTCGAATACTGTACCCGAAAACCTTGCTGCTCCATGGCCACTCGATTCGGAACCAGTAACTAGCGAATCTACATTTGATTTAGAAAAGGCTCTGTCACTGGTTGACAGAGACCGTATGGACATCCTCGATACTTTAATCCGGGTTACTTTAGAAGAGGAAGAGATGCTAGTCAGTGATGCACTTGGCGTAATGCGCTCTTGGGAGCATTTGGTCAGAGGGCAATTATCTCAAGCATCAGGGCCAGGTCAACTGTTCAGTCCAACGGAGATTCCCGAAGAATTCTAGGTGATAATATGCGACAATATTTTTTGGTATTTTTGTTAATAACTTCAACATTATCAGGTTGCTTTGGTAGTGACGAATGGTTAGATGAAGAACATGGGATTCCAGGTGGGTTGGCTTTAGCTTGTCTTCAGGACACTGGGTTTGAAAAAATGGAAATACATTTTCTCTATGAAGAGGACTATGACCCAATTGCAATGGACTTAGTTAAATCACGATTACAAGAAGTGTGTGACAAACCCGGTGGTATTACAATAAAAGCGGAAGAAACAAACTTTGCAATAGACACGGCTTGGACTTCAGACGATGTAAGAGATGCTCGCTGGAAACATGGTGGAGATGCAATGGGGTCAAATACACTACACTGGTATTTCTTATTCCCTGCAGGAACGCACTCAGATGAATCGGTACTCGGAGTCGCAGTCGATGCTTCCACAGTAGCAATTTTCAAAGATTCAGTCGATGAAGCCGAGGGATTATTTGGACGACCATCGAATGAAGAAGTTGAGCGTGCAGTTACGATTCACGAAACCGGCCATCTCTTAGGTTTGGTAAATTTAGTGTACAACTCACCTATCGATCACGAAGATTCATCCCACAAGGGTCATTCGAATAATGATAATTCAGTTATGTATTGGGCAATTGAAAGTAGTGATGTTGGCAATTTTATTACAGGAAATTTACCCGATGAGTTCGATGATGATGACAAGGCAGACCTAGAAGGAATGGCTAGTGGTGACCTAGAGTGTAACAAACAGTTATGGTCATGAATTTTCAGACACAATAACGCTTGAATCTTTCCAAGCAACAACGATTGACCACAGGTACAATCCTACCCAGAGCACAAGTGTGAAAGCAAGTGGTATTTGTAGCAAAAACCAATCGGTTCCACGTTGGTGATTTCTGTTAAAGTGTTGACCAAGAAACAGGAATGGTACCAGTGATAGCAATACTGCAACAATCGGTCTAAATGCACCCCAAATACCGACTCCCGCAGTAATTTCATTCCAGATAGTTTTCCCAAGTGCTGTAGCATCGATGTGTTCTTCTTGTACTGGTACTACGACCTCCAAGACCTCATCATCATACTGCATTAACAAGTCCTAACCGTGACCGCTTGTCAATGTGACGACGCAAATGTCATTGAAGGGGACGAATCAAAGCCTACTATGGAGGAGCCAATTTTGGTCACTGGGTTCGAACCGTTCGGCGGACATACTACCAATATTTCTGGAGATGTTGCTCTCGCATTGGATGGATTGACCGTGCGTAACCACGTCATTGAATCAATGGTTCTGTCTGTAGATGAGACTGGTTCAATAGCGGTAGCGAACCGAACGAGTGAACAAAAATTCGCAGCAATAATCCATCTCGGTCTGGCAGAAAATGCTGAAAGTCCCCAGATAGAGATGAGAGCAAAGGACATCCTCGATTTCCGAATACCTGATAATTATGGAAGGCAAATCAGGGATTCCACAATTACTGGTACTGGAGATTTGTATTCAACAATAAAGCCAAATGATTGGGATATTGATCGAATGATTGATTCCCCAATACTCAGCAATGATGCGGGAGAGTTCCTCTGCAATGAGACTCTCTATCGTACCCTGTATGCACTAAAAAATGACACACCATGTTTCTTTTTACACCTCCCCTTGGAGCAAAATGATGCCAACGGTTTGGTCCTGCAATGCATTGATAGAATGCTACGTCCTGCTTGTATTGACGTTGGTGCAGGAGCGATTATTCAGGGTGGCAAATTTCTAGCTGCTCGTCGAGCGCCAAACGAAAAACACGCAGGTTGGTGGGAGTTTCCTGGTGGTAAATTCGAAGATGGAGAAGACGCTGCAGCGTGTTTAGTACGCGAAATAAGAGAAGAGTTGGAATTGGAAGTTGAAGTGGGGAATAAAATCGGTACGTGGATTTTTGACCATGATGATGTAGTCGTTCGATTGCATGTAATGATTTGCAGAATAGTAAGTGGAGATATGGTTCTGCATGTGCATGACAAGTTTCGATGGTGTACCGGTCCAGATGAGGTGGAATGGCTCGGACCGGACCGCGAAATCGCAGAAGCAATTAGTGCCAGGTGACGGCCTCACCTTGGCCATCCATTGTGAATTCATCACGAACACGTCGTGGAATATTTTCACGGCCATTGTGCCAAGTGGCGGCTTCGAGCCAATCCTCTAGATTTTCGCCTCCGATTTCGACAACAATTACGCCGCCAAGAGGTGTGTCTCCGGGTAAAGGAAATGCCACTTTTCCAGACATTGCAGCCTGTCTTGAAATTTGAAACATAGTCCCTGTCGAATCTAGGTTTGTTGACATGAAATCGAGTGATGTATCCAAAATAGCTTGACGGTGAATTGCATCTAGAAATCCATCTAGCGGGACACCCTCTGCTGCTATAATGTCATTTTGCAGAGTTGGAAATGTTGGTTTACTAGGCAAGCCACACCTGAATTCGGGAAATATCGTCAAGATTGCATCGAGAACTATTTCTGGATCATCGGCACCTGTGAGTTTAGAAGAAACCAGAACTGACAGATTCTCATTGACACCATTCAGTTTGAGGCGCGCCATAACAGTGCCAGAAACCCATGGGCAATGAAGTTGATAGGCCAACCTTCACATTCTTTGTCGAAACACAGCAATTCATGGAAGTTCGGGTTTGTGCTGTCGTACCCGTCCTAAATGAAGGAAAATTCATCAAACGTTGTATCGATAGCCTGCTAGCACAAACCGTTCCAATCGATATTCTTGTATTGGATGGAGGTTCTAATGATGGAACACTTGACCATTTGTCAAAATATGGCGATTCAATTGTAGTGATTGATAATCCAGGGAAACGAGTTGCACAAGCAAGAAACCTCGCGTTGCAGCACATTAGCGAGGATATAACTCACTGTCTCGAGATAATTGGGCATTCGTGGATTGACCCTGACCATGTCGAAATACGAATAAAAGAACTACTCCAAGTCGAGAAACGAATTGGAATGAAAATTGGTGCTATTGGTTGTCGCACTAAAGCCGGCGATTCCAAAGGGGCAATATCCCAGTGGGTAGAAGGTGCATTGTCGTCTCCTATCGGCTCTGGAGGCGGCCAATTCAAGCCCTTCAAAGGCTGTGAAAAAACAAAAGTACCTGCTTTTTGTTTGCACCGAGTCGAGGCTTTGCGTGACGTAGAGGGCTGGGATGAAAGATTCATTACAAGCCAAGATAGCGATTTATCGATGCGGATGATTTCTGCAGGGTGGCAACTATGGCGTTCTGACTCATCTTGTGTTTACATGCATAAACGCTCTACACTAACCAGTTGGTGGAAAATGAGTCACAGGTATGGATTTTGGAGGACAAAGGTAATTCTAAAACATCCAAAACGGTTTGATATCAGAGAATTACTACCACTCATCGGTTTGGTCCTGATATTTTTACTTGAAACGTGGTGGTGGGCCCCTGCTGTATATGGTGCAGCATTGCTATTGATGGGCTTAATTTATCGGCCAAAGGATTCAGGGTTTTCCGCTGTCCTTGGAATTCCATTATGTCTTATCATTCTGCATACGTCATTCACCATCGGTCTGTTCGATGGGATATTTCGTACTGGGAGAGTACCTAGTGACCGCCCATAAAGCGCAAACCTTCATTGGTGAAATACAAGAACAGTGATTTTAATGGCTCGGCAATTGACATCGGTAATTCTCCTGCTGACCCCTATTTTGGTTCTTAATGCACTGCGATTAATCGTTACCCCTCTTGGTGAAATGATGGCCGTATCATATATCTTTGACATTATTTTGCACATAATCTCTATAGCGATTGGTATTGTTCTATTTAGAAAAACTCGAGTTGTTAGGGACCATGAATGGCAACGTGCCAAAGCGGTCAAATCAGTTGGCGGTCACTTCAAGGCTGAAGACAAAGGTGTTTGGGAGAAGGATATAGTCATGGATACTCAACTTTCAGTCGAGGCTGAAGCAAATCTAAAGGGGCAAGTCAAGGGAATGGTTGGAACTACCAAAAGTGATGAATCAAGTGAGGTTTCTGATGAAGTTGAAGTTGAAATGCTAATCGATTCTGAGCATGTGCGAAAGGCGCAGGCACGCCTAGTAGGCAATGAGCAATTCGATGATGGTAGTGTCCATGCAACCATCGGTGCGGTTAGAAAAAATTCCCCGATGGACACTTTCTTAGATTGGATTGCATCTTTCCGCGGCAGAAATCGAAGGGAAGAAAGAAATGCACAAAAAACAGCCACTCTATCGGCTCGAAGTCAAGAAACCCCTGTGATAGCTCAACGACCAATCGCCCCTATACAACCGATTGAATCGGAAGAGAAAAAGCCAATGCCAATGGAAATGACTTCAATGACGGATTCCGGTGCTGAAACTGTAACCATCGATGAGGATACTAATGAGATCATCGCTCCCGTAGTGAGGGAGATGACAATCGAAGAAATGGCATTTGGTACTGCGGCACCTAAAGTTGGCACTATCGGTGCTAAGTCTAATTTCTCACCCTTGCCATCTTGCAAGACTTGTGGTGCTTCGAACCCTGTTGGAGAGAGATTCTGTGCAAATTGTGGAAGCGATATCTGAGCGTTGAACTGAAGAACCCCCTCCGCCCCCCCATGTAATACACGAGGTGGTCAATATGTCTGAAAAGCGAGACTACTACGAAGTCCTGGGCGTTTCAAAACAAGCAGATAGCGGTGAATTGAAAAAATCATTTCGTTCACTAGCACGAAAATACCATCCTGATAAGAATGATGCTCCTGATGCCGATGAGAAATTCAAAGAAATCCAAGAGGCGTATGCGGTTCTATCGGATTCTGAGAAGCGTCGAAATTATGACAGATTCGGACACAATTCTCCAGGTGGTTCACCTTTCGGACCAGGTGGTTTCCAAGGATTTAATATCAATCTTGACGACATACTGGGTGGTGATTTCTTTTCCAATATCTTCGGAGGAGGTCGGCGCCGGTCTGCACAACGCCAAGGTCATGACATTCTAATTCGCCATGAAATCAATTTGAAATCAGTTTTGGAAGGCGGAAGTGATGAGGCCGAAGTTGAATTACCAACTCCTTGTTCTGACTGTGAAGGAACTGGTGCGAAAGATGGTGTTACAAAACAGTGCGGAGAATGTGATGGAGCGGGTCAAGTGAGAGTCCGTCAACAAATCGGCCCTTTCGTACAAGATTCAGTACAACCATGTCAGCATTGTGCTGGAGCGGGTAGAACTGCAGCGTCGCGCTGTAAGGGGTGTGCAGGTGATGGCTTACAGTCCGTATCACAGGTTTTGAGGTTCACATTGCCGCCCGGTGCCCAGGATGGAACTCGGCTACGCATGCGTGGCAAGGGTCAACCTGCTCCAAATGGGAATGGAATTCCCGGAGATTTATTCATCGAGTTAGTTGTAAAAGAACACGCATGGTTTGAACGTAATGGTATGGATTTGATTATGTCATTACCCTTAGGGTATAGTGATTTAGCTCTTGGTACAACAGTAACTATTCCACATGTCGATGATAAGGATCTAGTTGTCAAAGTACCATCTGGGACTAATTCAGGGGACACGATTACGATTGCCGGTAGAGGCCTACCATCTAGTAGAGGTGTAGGAAGGGGCGATGTTGTTGTTCTTTGCAAACTTCATATGCCTAAAAAATTCGATAAGGGAACAAAAAAAGCCCTTGATGAATTGAGATCTAAACTCGGCGGTAGTGAAGATATTATTGACAAAATAACTGATGATGCTGATGATAGACGTCGATAATCACTCTTCGGAGTTATTTTCACTTCGGTAAATGGTCTTTGCAGGTTTAGCCGCCATTGGCTCACCGCCAGCCATACCTGAAAGATGAATGTCAAGGGCATCTCCTTGTCCATCGAGTGTTACTTGAACGAAAAGCCGTGAATTCTGATGAATAGTGTCAAGGAATATTTCGTTTTCACGGGAAAGTAATCTGGGCTCCGTACTATTGACACTCCAAAGTTTCCCTTCAGGTGCTTCAAATCTTAGGGCCGCTACACTCCATTCAAGTTCTTGTGGACGCATACCAATCAGAAGTGGCCAGCCTCCCTCTTCTGCAAGTCGATCATCTAATACCCAAACAGCCATATCAATACCGAGTGTAAAGTGACGTATTGTTGGCTCGCCCCATACCTTCAGTGCTTCATCCCAATCTAAACTTGATACAGCTCGTAGGGCACGCGATAAATCGCTAGGCACAAAGTCGCCTTTGTCTAGTTTAGAACTCAGCCACTCTAGTCTATTCTTTCGACTCGCAAACTCATGTGCATATCGTTGCTCCTTTTTGACAGATAAATAGAATATGATGAATGGAAGAATCAAAACTAAACCAATCAGCCAATAGAAAATTGATGCAGCATCTTTCACACTTTCAGATGCAGCGAACCAAGGCTCTTCACCTTCATCAAGGACTGCTGTAGTGACTCTAATTTGCCATTCTACAGGGTCTGCATCCTCGCTGATTGCAGCGCTGCCATTGACATGTTGAATACGGATGAAATGCGTCCCTCTATCGACACTTAGAGATACTGCGATTTTGTTCATCGAATATGTTGATGTTGCTTCATCAATAATTTCCCATTTATTCTGATCTATGTTCCAAATGGTAACTTCCAAATCATAAATATCACCTTCAACAATAACGTCTACCAGATGAATAGACTCATCCCATCCTGTCGTTTCTACACGCAAAATATCTTGGTAGTCATTCATATGCAGGGTTAATTCTCCCGTTTCACTATGCCCATCCATTACAATAAGAGGATGTGATGAATTATCACTCGTTATGCTAAGAGGTAATAGGCCCGGAGCATCCATGCCCCAACCAGCATCAAAATGCCGATAGCGAGACATTGTAGCAAGCCATTGGCAATTACAATCCCACTGAAATTCTATGTAATCAACATCATCGATTCCGCCGATTCTATCACTTAAACTGACACTAGTCCACTCTGATTGTGCGGACTCTGAGTACACATAGCGATACATTAGTGGCACGAATTCTTCACCATTACCCGTAGTTGACTTTGTTATTACGAGAGATTCATCAGCACCTAATGGGTAAGCAAATGGTGTAGGGCCAATTCCAATGATGTTGTCAAGGTGAACTAGTGGTTGGAGAATAGATGTCTCAAAAATTTCACTACGGATTGACCAAATTGTATTTTGATTTGGGCTACTCACAGACACAATTACTCTCCCCTCTTCGGAAATTGGAACATATAGGATATTGCTAGAGCCAATTGATGAATTTAAGGGGAGAATAAAACCCTGCTCCAACTTTATTTCACTTGAAGAATTCTGGAAATGTAATTCAACTTCAATACCGGTAGAAGTAGCAACTAATGTGAGTGCCAGCATATGACCTGTACTAACATTGATGGCAAATACATCGGAAGTATCACCAACTAGGTCTCCAGTAGTATACTGCCCGTTACAGGAAAGGTAATGTCCGTCTTGTGGACAGACTTGTGACTCAATTGAAAAAAACGGTTCGGAAGGCACTGGTCGAAGTTCTGGCATTTCTTCGGTAACTGGAATTACACCTTGGCACTTGCCTATTTCTGGGATGTAAAAGGTGTGATTTTCTGCAGATAAATTGGCAGTAAAATCACTTGCATTTGCGATTTCTACCCCATTCGAGTCGTGGATACTAGCCCAAGAGTCCTCACAATCAAACCAAGCTATCCCCTCAACTGTCAGTTGATCACTAGAGTATCCAAGGCTGGCCATTGGCAAGAGCACTAATATTGCCAACAGGCAGGTAACAGGTCTTCCCATACATGGGGGTGAGAACTCATCAGCCTTCAAATCATTCAAGACCAGCATACTTCCCGCCTACATTCATGGCAGGGTTAGGGCGAACCGTTTTGGCACGTCACAGGATGGCGCGTTTGTGGGGTCTAGGTGACCGCTCAAAACTCGCATCAATTACGCCAGGTCTTGTCCTTAGCCATAACGAGGAGAGAGATGTTGACTGGGCACCATTCTCCACATCGAATGATGGTTCCATACCTCGTATAATCACACTGGAGTCGCGAGCCCCATTTGCCCCTTGGGAAAATCCGGACAACGGGCCTACCCTTTCAGCATCAATTGGTCATGTTCTGCCACCGTCACTCGACGAAGCCGATGCGGGAGAGGTTGCATCAAAAGGCGACCTTCTACCACTATCGTGGCAATCTTTGAATCATGATTCGGAATTGCTAGACCCAACTCTCAATCCACATGTTGTAGTTCTTACTGATGCACTTCAGTTGGCAAACCGACCTGGTCGCTTAGTGGAAGCAATCCATGTAATCAAGCGTAGATTCCCCGGCGCACTACTTTGGGCTCCGGGAATTGGGGGCCCTGATAATTGTGCAGTAATGTCTTGGTTTGGAATAGATCTGTTTGATACTACACGCTCAAAGCAGGCAGAAGCTCATGGTGCTGTATTAACTTGGAATGGGCCGCGTATGCGAACGGAGAACGAACCCGAAATTGACCACTGGGCAGCAGCTCTTACTGAAACACGTTCTGCAATTTCGTCACAATCTCTTCGGGAACTCGCTCAATCACAATCGCTTTCAAGCCCTCGATTGGTAGAGCATATGCGATATAATGACATTTTAATCTCCAGTAAGGAAGGTGTGCTTTCACAAATAGTCGACTCTGCGGCAGCACTGAGGGTGCACAGTGTTGAATCGCATAGCGATCCACTAATCTTAGACTGGGTCAAATTTATCAAAGAAGATTACGTTTCACCGCAAGGTCTTGATGACATTCTGATTCTCCTGCCATGTTCTGCAAGGAAACCATATTCGTATTCACGTAGTCATAAATCGTTCCATCGAGCGATGAACCATAATGCTGCTCACGAAGTCATGGTAACATCTCCTTTGGGGTTAGTTCCACGTGACTTGGAAGAAGTTTGGCCAGCTGGCCATTACGATATACCCGTCACAGGAGATTGGACCACCGATGAAAGAATCAGGGTTACACAAATGATTGATGCTCTTGTTTCAAGGAACAATTACCGTTTGATAATCAATCATTCAGGAATGGACTATAATTCTGAAATTGATGTTATTGATACACGGCAAGGCGATTCAGGTACAAGCCATGTTGCATTAGAGCGACTGGGACAGGCAGTTCTCGACAATATGCGTGTTAAGAGGCGAAGTGGTGAGAGAACGAACCTAGATAATTTCCGTTCTGTTGCTAGATTACATCACTTAAATGACGAGTGGCTTGATGGAGTTGAAATCCGAGGGCGCTTCCCACGTTGGAAGATTCTCAAGGATGGTGAACAAATTGCAATGTGGGCTCCAGAACGTGGTGGTTTTTCACTTTCAAAAGCAGGAATTTCTATTCTCGACGCGCACAATTCACTCAAGCGGATACACCTGAAGCCGAATGTGAAGTGGAAAGGCGATGTCAATCTCGTAATCCTCGAATCTTATGATTCATCGATACGCTGTGGCGAAGACGTATTAGTAATGCAAGGCTCTCAGTGCATCGGTTCTGCTCGTGCCGCAGCGCCTGCTTGGGAGTGGGAAGGGACCCCCGGACGGCTTGCAAAAATGCACCAAAGACGGTAAATCAAAACTTTTCACCATGCGTAGTGGTTAAGAATGGGTGATAGGTCGGCGGAATGCTCGGAGGTATCCATTATGGCACGCATGTACGCTAAGAGGAAAGGCAAGTCCGGTTCCACAAAGCCCCACAACGATTCCGCTCCTGAGTGGTCTAACAACGATTCTTCTGCAGTTACTGCGCTTATTGTAGAGTTGGGTAAGTCTGGTCATTCATCGGCTGCGATTGGTACAATTCTACGTGATCAACACGCAGTTCCTGATGTCCGTGCAGTCCTAGGTGGCAAGAGAATTGCTGCAATTTTAATCGAGAATGATATTGGTGGTACTTATCCGGAAGATATGATGAATTTGATGCGTAAGGCTGTTGGAATTATCCATCATCTTGGATCAGGTAACCACAAGGATTTGCACAACAAGCGTTCCCTAGAACTTACTGAGGCGAAAATCCGACGCCTTGCAAAGTACTACATCGGCGAGGGTCGCCTTCCTTCTGATTGGAAGTATAAGCGTGACCAACTTCGCTTGATGGTTGAGTGATTAAACACTCAACTTGATGAACTACCTACGGTGTGACACTGCTGGTGAGTTTTTGAACAGTCTGCTCCAGTCGTCAATTTTCACTTCACTAGAAGGGCAATTGAATGATATTTGCTCGAAAATTAGATCTGCAAAACTAGTTCAGTTAATGGCTCCAGCAGATCTTGATGGAATACTTGCTCTAGCACAACTGGAAGCAGCATTTCTTGACAATTCACTACATTATCGGCGCCGTGTGTTACCGCCCAGGAAACACGTTGCAAGAGACCATGTGCATGAATTGCCAGAAGTAGATGGTTTAGTAATTCATATCGACCCCTTTCAAGAATCTCGAAGCAGTGTGGATATATCAGAGAATTACATTCATCTCTCACCCATCTCAGTGGAAATAAAAGTTGGGACTTCCAACAACTTGCACCATGGTGCTGTGGACTGTGTAGCAATATGTGCTGCATTATCCGCTATCTTAGCCCCAGAAGGTAATCGTGTCCGTAAGCAACGTCATATGGTCATAGCAGGGTCATGGCTTCGACAGAATATGGAATCAAACTATGATCCAGTAATGTCACTATTACGTGACCATCTTGATACTGAAGGCTCAATTGATGTACGACCTCTGCCAGAAGTACCTAATCCTGCTCCCGGACTGATTCCAGGTTTGCCTGAACGGATGCTAAAACGTCTTTCAAAAAGTTGGGAAGGCATGGATGTCGATGCTCGGAGTTCTGCAATTAGTGAACTTGTGTTGCCAGCTTTGCGGGAAACGGGGATGTCTACTATGCGGCTCGAGGAATTGATTTGGCACCGTATACTAATTCCCGGAGTGGAAACCGATATTGCTAGTCAACTTCACCTGGTATCAAGTAATTGGCCTGAAGATGTCGATGGTGCAAAGGTGCACGCCAGTACCATTGCGGACTCATTAATCGCAAACGGTCATCTCTGATTAGTCAACTACCCTCAATGGTCGACTGCATCCACCACATGGGAAACGGAATGGGCGTTCATCGGATGTAACCGGATTGGGTGTGCTACATACGGGGCAATCAATAATCGGGAATACAGAACGAATAGTGTCTGCAATATTTTCACCTTTTCTACGCGGGCTTGCTATTGCAGTTATCAGCCACATTATCACAGTACTCGCTGCAAGAACTCCTACTATGAATGGCTCGTATGCCAGATACAGTGCTAAAAACACAACTGGGACGAGCATCCCCGCCTCAATCCACAGTGCGCCGCGGCGTTTGTTTTTTGTAAGGCGAAGTGCAAACCACAACCCGCCAATAATAATTGCAGAACTAATCATTGTAAGGCTTAACGGGGCATTGAGTGGGTTGGTAGATGGCATTGCAGATAGTGTAAACTTTTCACCCGGTTCTAAGCCTGTTGCTTCGATTTCGAAAGACTCTCCAAATGGTGTTCTTCGTTGCGTAAAATCGAGGGGATTGTCACTTGGGCTAAGTGTGGTGCCTGTCAAACTCGACATGATTCCAGTTTCAATAGAAATGCTTAGGTCAAATGCTGACCAAATCGGAACCGGCTGAACAATCACGAAATTTCTAACAAGTTCTGTTCGGTTTTGTTCAAGAATTTCCTGTGTGTAAATTGTAAGAGTCAGTGGGTGGGGTATTACTCGGTTTTCACCTTGCAGATCAATTTTGAAATCAATGTACTCAAGGTTATGAACATCATTGCCAACTAATTCATCGAGTTTAATAGCCATTCCATCACCCATATAGGTGACTGCAAGGCTAAACATTTGGTTCTCAAATTCATTTCTCTCGACATCATCGATAATTCGGTTCCTTCTGTCATCTTCAGTAACCAAACCAGGTTTGAATATTCTGAGTGGCTGTGGCAGTGATGCATCGTCACTACCAATATTATCCATACCCCAGCGCATCCAGTATGCGATTTCGTCATCGATATTTAGCTGAATTGTTCTTTCAAGAACGAGGTGGCCTTCAGTGAGATTCAAGTTCATATCCATCGCTACACTAAGGTGGGAACCCGCTCCATCGGTACGCAAAGGCGCTTCGGTAGGGTAATACACACCGCCGTCACTATTTCCATCATCATAGGTATCAATCATGAATTCTGTTAATCCTGACATCATAGGAGTGCCTGCTTGCAATTGTATGCTGGCTTCGACAGTGATATTGTGGACACCCTCTGTAGTTGCCCTCCAAGTCCATGTAAGGCGAACAAAGTCTCCACTACTTGTCTCGATTGGGTCCCCAGTGACCATGCCACTGTTTACCCGAACCTCCAGACTATTTGCATGTGCGGCTGCCATTTGCCCAAATGGTGATGCAACAATGACTGAAATGTAAACATCCATGCCTTCCGTGGTAGGCTCATCCACGAGTAAATCAACAAGGGGTATTTCTGCTGTGATAGTTGAGTCATCACCATCGCCACCCCAAATAAATGTTAACCCTGCCTCGGCACCCGGGACACTGAATACAATAGTTTGTGCGGTGAGAGTTACAGTAACAGCAGTTGAAGAGGGGATTGAGCCCGCCTCCACATTCACATCAATCGCTAGTGATCCCGTGCCAGATGGTAAAAATGAATTAGATTGGTCTGTAGTTCCTACAAATGTATCACCGCCAATATCAACCGTTACAGATGCATTGATTTGAGCGCCACCTGCATTTTCCACTTCATACTCGATACTAAATGCCCATGTGGATGAAGGATAGTTACCTGCCCATGCAGGGTTAATCGACCAAGTTGCAATCTCCCTTTCCTGTGCAATTGCGTCTGAAATTGTCACCTCTTCAGATTCTGCCAGCAAAGAAGAATCAAACGGTGACAAAGTTCCTGATGCAGCAGGCCCAATAAGGTGCAACTCGATAGGGCCTGAATCACAGCAAACTTCAACAGAATCTGCCCCAACTTGGTAAACTGGATAACAAGAAAGTAGCAAGATTGCGCACAGGATAAGAGGTTGTATTGTGCGCATAGGTGGATTCACCTAACACCGTCTGTGAGTCCAACCCTCTTCAAAACTGTGGCCATCTGAGCCCAAAGTGGCTCAAAGTGCCTTTTCAAGAAGGTTACCGAGTTCTTTTTCAAATAGCCCAACTAATGCCTCACCAACTTCACCTTGAAGTTCATCTGGCAGAATTCTTAGCCCCAATCTTGCTGCGGCTCTACTTGCCTTTAATTCTGCATAAACCGAACGAGCTTTAGCGTTGAAATAGTAGGAAATTGCTTCCTTAATTTCACCCTTCAAATCCTCGTCAGCATCGACTTTTTCACGGATGTAAGTTTTGATTTCATCTTTGACCATATCACGTACAGCCTCGATTAGAATATCCTCTGTTGCCATCAATTCTTTTACCTGCGAACCAAGATTTCCTGTTAGAAGCCGTTCGATTGCCATAGTCCCTCCTAAACGCCAACATTCTTGAAACCACCTATCGAGATAATCAAGAACCGACTCCATGAGTGGAGCATATGGAATTCTCAACTATCGGGGCGGAAGATTCACTTGATGAAGCCAAAGTTCGACTAGAAATGTACGATGCGTTAGTCGTTTGGGGTAAAGAAAAAATTCTCGGCATACTGTTGGTAGAACACCTCGTAAGGAGTGGAAACTGCGGTAGTGTCTGTGAATTAGATGTTCTAGTAGACCCTTTGCCAGATGAGTGTGCCAAATGGCAGCCAAAATTTGTGATTACAACTGATGATGGAGAGCCAATTACTCTCAATCATGGACCATGAGCAAGCCGTCTTCTTCAACTATCCCGTATCCAATTCTCTCTAATTGAACAATTGTACCAATTGGATGGTTATTATCTTCCAAAATACCTTCGACCACAAGTAGGTCTTGGCCTGCTGCGATTGTTAACTTCGATGGCTTACCACCTGCTACCCAGTGAATGATTCCACGTTTGTCACTTCTATCGATACTCTCGACATTTCCGTCTTTATCAACGTCACACAAATCTTTCAAGCGAATAGATTTACCCGAATCTTCTTTTTCAATCCAAACACCCTCATCAATAGAATAATCTCTTGTTGGCATATCTGTATCTGGATGCGAAGTAATACTTCCCTTACGCGGCAAATTTCCTGTTAGCACGAGTGGCACAGGGTTCCTGATAAATGCTAGGCGCGGGGATGTAGAATCAATCGCCTTTGTATTGTGGGAGTATAATGTGCTTAATGGAACAGCAATATCTTTCTGAGTCAAGCCTAATTCAATCCAAAATGCACGAAGAGCATCAGGCTTAATCCCTCTTCGGGATAGTGCCGCAAGAGTCGGTAAACGAGGGTCATCCCAATCACTAAACAGACCTGCATCAATGTCCCTTCGCATTTGTGAAGTGGAGAATACACCGAATTCATGAACTTTGACACGCCCCCAGTAAATCGTATCAGGATAGGTCCATCCGAAGTGGGCATAGAGTAAAGTTTGTTTGCGTGTGGAATCCATGAGGTCCTTTCCTCTAATAATGTGAGTAACTCCTTGTAGGTGATCTTCGACAGCAGATTGGAAATCCAATAGTGGCCAAACACGCCATTTGTTACCCACTCTTGGATGGGGATTAATTTGAATTCGGGCAGCAGGCCAATCTCTGAGGGCCGGATTTTTCAGTGTCATATCAGTTTTCACTCTTAGGACAGCATCGCCCGGCTGGTAAGCCGCAGGGTCATTCATCAGACCCCATTTCTCTAAATTGGTACTAATTTCATTATCACGGCAAGGGCATTTTGTCATGGCTACCCGATGCTCTTTGAAATCATCTCCAGAGCAAGTGCACACATAACCAAAGCCACCTTCGAGCATTTGTCTGGCATGGTCATGATAGAATTCCATTCTTTCACTTGCGATAACTATGCGGTGGGCTGGAAAGCCACACAGCCATTCTTGCTGCTTTGGAATTGAATCATATGCTGCCATCATTGGGGGTTTCACTGTTGTGTCAGTATCATCAAACCTTAGAATTAGTTCACCACCTAGTTCCTTGGCATATTGTCCATTTATTACGAGACCTCGTGAATGACCAAATGAGAGGTGGCCGTTAGGATTTGGTGCAAATCTTAGGACGGGTTTCCTTCCATCTAAATTAGGTAGTTCTGGTAAACCTTCTCGGCGTTTCTGGATTTTACGTTCTAGCAATTCAGGGGCCTCAGCCTCTAAAATTGCGGTAATTGAATCTAAGCCATCCGTTTCTGCTTTCGAGTTAGCTTCTGCTACGGCCTTGGCAACAAGTGGGGCTATGTGCTTGCCATATGGCCGCAAATCGGCCCTGCTACCCATGATTCTACTAATGACTGAACCGGCTTGTCCCTTGCCGGAGTATTGTAGACTATTTTGTAATGCTAAGTGCCGAATTAGGTCCGTTATTGCTTGGTCCGGCTGCCACTCCATGTTTGGGCGTGGGGCCTTTAGTTATTCAAAATAAGGTATGCTGTCCAGAATTAGGGCGTGGAGGAGGAGTTCCTCCCCAGGCATTCTCAACAGTCTTCCAGGACCATCGTAAACAATCGTGGGGCTTGTCGCCTTTGACTAACTCAATAACGGCTGCCTTAGTTTTAGGATCAGAAGGATATCCACTTCCAATATCAAATCCCAAGTCTTGTGAAAGTTCAGTGATTAATCGGTCGCGGGTAACTTTAGCGATAATACTAGCAGCACTAACTTCTGGGTGATTTTCATCGGCTTTGTGCTCGGCCTCACAATCACGACCAGAAAGTTTCGAAACATTATTTGCAAATCTGTTGGCATTTACATCGCAAGCATCTAACATTATTTCACCTTCTGGCATTGATGAAATCGCCTCTGCAAATAGTTCAACTTCCAGTGTATTGAGATTGTCGGATTTATCTATACGTTCTGGAGAGCAAATAACAACACTATGAGGCATATTTGATAGTGTTTCAAATAATTCATTTCGCCGTTTTTTACTTAGGTCTTTGGAATCCTTGACACCAAGTTCGCGCAAAAAAGACTGTGATGTAGAGGCGAATGCACATACGACAAGTGGGCCAATTACTGGTCCCCGTCCCGCTTCATCAACTCCAATATTCATTCTAACACCTACAAATCTAGGTCGTCAAGATCTAACATTTCAGGAATTTCAGGAATTTCTGGCGACGCCTTTGTGATTGGAACTGTTCTCTCAGTAACTGGAACGATGTTGTCAGGTAGCGCAACATTGGCAACATGTGGCTTGCTGACTCCTTCAATCGCAATATCAGTGGTCAAATCATCGAGACGTGCTTTAGTGGCAACGGTATCGTGATAATCAAGAACAGTACTTGCTGCACCGACTAAAGTTGCATCAACTGGTTCAGCACTTGGTTTCGCAGGACCACTAACTGCTTGGAACATACCAGTGAACACACTTTCAGGGATTTGCGGAGAAGTTACAGGTTCAGGTACAATTTGTTTCTTGTTTGCAAACTCTTCCATCCAATTTTCAGGTTGTTGGTTTTCTTGAACTGACGGCGCCATTAGGGCTTCTTCCTCAAGTCGCGCTTGTCTATCACGAAGTGATTTGTTAATCATTATTCCACTAACCATTGCGGCCATGACAATCCATTTCCATGCCCATATAAGAGACCCTACATCGGAAACAAAGTTCGAAAGTGAATTGATCACAGAATTATCGTCACCTTCCGTTTTTTCTTCCGCATCAAATGAGGAATTTGCAGAATATGTGAATGGATGATCTTCGGCTAAACGGCTATGTGCGGTTATATTTAGAAAGAATTCATCACTTGCTCCTTGGTCATCAGGAATATCTGCCCATGCTCTAAATGTGAAATTTTCACCCTTGGATATATCTATGATTTCAAACGACCTAATGTTAGAACTACCATCCTCTACAATAGAATTTGTAGGAGGTATGAAACTCATATCTGTATAGTATGATGAAGACATCCGTACAATTAATCCATCAGCGGTATTACCTTCATTCCGCATAGTAATTACAACCTCGAGTTTACCATCGGAGACAGTACTCTTAGCATCCTCCCAAATCCAATTTACACTTGGCGCAGTACTTGTCGAAGTAGTAATTGAATCGAGAAGTGCTCCCTCTGTACTGTGTAATTCTAAGGTGACGGACGCCGGTAGCAAACCTTCAGCATTTGTGAAAGGTGTCATATTAAGTGGAATACCTTCACTAATCCCTCCACGTGAAAGGCCAATCATATTCGAAGTAACTTCAAAATCCATTCCACTACTATCTACTAAATGTAGTGAATACTCATCAAAGTAATTACCAGTGTTTTGTATGGTAACCAATCGTTGGCATGTCTGATTCCAAGCAACTGCGTAACAGGTGTTTTCATCAATTTCCAGTACGCCACCGCGTTGCCATTCGATCTCAGCAGATACACTAACTGAGCTAACTCTTTGTTGATATGCAAGCGGACGGATAATGAGTTCCACTTCCTTTGCTCCACTGTTCAAGTTTGGGGCATCAAATCCGATCTCAATAATTCTTGATTCATTCGGTGACAAAGCTTGGAACTCAAATGCATTGAATAGTGCAATTGTCCAGCCATCTTGTTCAATTCTGTCATCTGTAATAGAGCCGAGTCGTAAAGACGCATCAAGGTACGTGTCAATATTCCCATTATTTCTAACGGATATTTCAATGCGCCCATTATCTCCCGGGTTTAGGCTGAGATTGTTATTCACTTGGTCGATAGTTATGTTATGGAATGTTTGCATTTCCAAACCAAAGGTCCAACTGGCAACCTGTCTATCCAGCCCCGATTCTGCTTCAAGATGGAAAGTTGGACCAGTTCCTGCCAGGGGTGCGCCGTCTTGAACTGAGGGAGTTATTATCCAAAAATAAATGAATACATCTGTTCCATTTAGTAGATCTAAATGTACTTGATTATCACCATTAGAATCGTCAACAAACCCAAACTCCCACTCAGATGATGTACTCATACTAATTTTCACAAAATCATCAAATCCAGCAGTATTTGAGATATTAACTGCTAAACTAGTATTCACATTTTGTTGAACATAAAACGATGAGCCATCATTCGCACCGAATGCTAGATTAGACCATCGAGAAACCAATACATCTACCTCAAAAGTTTCATTCCAATCGGGTACTTCTTGACATGTGATTAGGAGGGAAAATTGAATTGTTTCATAGTTAGAATCTGGTTCAACTGTTAGATTGATATTCATTTCTCCCAATCTCCCTGATGCAACACGTGTACCATTTTCAGGAAGATTATCAACGGTTACATTTTGATGTGCTTGATTGACGCTGATCTCAAAGTGCCGTTCAAATCCAACAATATTATGCCATGCCACCCTAAATGGAACAGTTTCACCTGGGTGAATTACTACATCTTCGTCAAGGTAAAACACGAATGGTTTTTCCTCAGCACTCACCGGCATTTGTGGTAGCATCATTAGGATAATGAGCACAATTATGACGCGGCGCATAAATTCTCGAAACCGTACTACCTTTCAATGGAACGGAATATATGTGCGACGAATCGGACATGTATTTCAGTTTCAAAGTCAAAAGTTCAAATTCAGTGAACTGGGTCTTCAAGAACACTTGCCAGAGCAGTGACGTCTATCTGTGCCCCACTCATTGGCACATTAAGTTCGAAAGACTCAGAAACCAGAGGGTCGATTTCACCGCACTCGCCAATAACAACTCCTTCGACAACAATAGATGCAGATCTACCGGGAAGCCAAGGCCCACGCTCGATAGTTTCCAGTGACCAATTCGAGCATCCCAGGTCACGCATTAGCGCCTGAATTCTCCCTCGTAATGATGCGAATCCACCAGTTCTTTCGGCGACCAAGAATGCAAAGCGGTCACGGTTTTTGTGGTCGACAACAACAGTCCCCAATTCATAGACGCCTTGCGGTAAATCGTGATGACGGTTAGCAGCTAGTAGGCGCAATAGACCGGGGAGAATATTTTGTCGCAGTATAGTGTGTTCTGTCGTTATTGGATTAGTCATTCGAGTAATTGCGCCATCTGCTTTCCACCGAACTGATGTAAATTGGTCAGAATCATTTGAAAGTGTCAAAGATTGAATCTGAATAAGGCTCAAGCCCTGTAGAGCTTCGCGAATTCGACGACGGAGTTGTCCATCGCTTCGCGGAATTGCCGTGAGTGGAGATTTAGGGACGTCATATGCAAGGTCATCATACCCATGCCCGATTGCTACTTCTTCAACTAAGTCAATTGGGTGGAGTATGTCATATCGCCATCGAGGCATAGAAATCGAAAGAACTCCAGATGTGTCTCCGTTGTAAACTCCACCCATCCTTCGAATAGAATCTTCAATTTGGTCATCGGTGAAGGCGTTTCCAAGAATCCCTTCAACCAGATTTCTCTCGACAAAGTGCTCTTTTGGAGAGCCATCAATGCTCCAATCACTACCCTCGCAAGTTGTTACTCGCACAGACTCAATCTTACCTCCAAGCACTGCCAGTTGCAGGCATATCAGCATTAACGAAGATTCACATGCGCGAGAATCAAATCCAGTAACATCAATGAATAAGTCACGGGTATTTTCAGTTACTGTAGTATGGTTTCCATTTATGATTGGTGGGAATGATAATACTGAATTATTTGCATCTATTATGACAGGAACCTTCTCCATCCCCTCTAATAAATGTGCATAATCCACACCTTTCGGATGCTCTGAAAGTATTTTCTCAATACTCATATCCTGTTCCATTGCCAAAGGGGTGAATGCATGGTCACGGCTAACCGCTTCGACTCGGAAAGGTGGAGTTAGGGTTGCTAAATCATGTACCCCTATCGAAGCACGTTTTCTTCCACGACCTAGAGCAAAATGTAATTTTTCTTGGTGGTCCATGAGTCGCTTGATTATTTCCTCAGTTATCTTTACGCCTCGTATTACAGCACCCAAAATCACTGGTCGTATATTTTTGATTTCGGGGGAAACTCGCATTGAAATGGTCCCAGGATTAATTGCTAAACGTGGTTGGGGGGGTGAGTCATGTAAAAATGGCATCATTCCATGCACGAGAGTCTCAGGAGAGAGTAGGTCGGGGCGGTCAGGGAATATTTCAATATCCAAAGTTTCATCATCGCATGAATCTATGTCAGTTCCCATTAGGGGTAAACGGAATGCCATGTCCGCAACATCATGTTTCCTACCACGAGATTCAACTAGTGCTCGTAGCAGGTCTTGTTGGATGCTGAGGGTCGGCATTCAATCACCTTGCAAACCAGTGTGGCATAGGGCGGTCGTAGCCTACTAATCTTAGGCCACTAACTGCTGCAGAGTCTTGATCGCATGCTCTTAGATTAGTTCTTGTAAGTGAGTCAATAGATGCTAGACCAAGTCGATTCAAATGTGCAGAGAGTGCAGCCGTAATTTGAGCAATCCAGCCTGCCACATCTTTTTCTGGGGCCGGACAAATAGTGAACGAAATATTCGAGGAACATAAAATTGCTAAATCTTCACTAGATGCAGACCATGGCAACCAAAGTGCGGCCTTGCAATTTTCATCGAGTGACGAAGTGGCAGAACGACCTACTATTGGCAAAGCGCCAGCAGCGCAGATTCCACTGCCATCATTTAGAATGCTCACAGCGGCATCAGCACCGTGGTGCTGTGAATCAGCATGAAGCGCCGTAGATTGGCCAACGCCACGAACCATCAGGACCTTTGAAAGAGGGCCTCCGATGCAACGCAATGCCACCAACAATCCATCTATTGATGCACCATCTAATCGAGGCAGAGAATCCATGTCTACTGCAAAACCGGCAGCCGCTTTCACTAGCCTAGCCGCCTCAGCAATGTTATCTGAACCAATAATTACTATGTCACAATCACGAGGATTTTCTTTTACTAAACATGGATGGAATAAGTCATCTTGTACTCCCTTAGGTATGTATGGGAGCAAGGGTATTGGAAGGGCAAGGGCCTCTTCGTTACCAATTAGAGCAACAGTATCGCATGTGGAATAGTTTGGCAAGTGATTAGAACTATTGGGCACGAGTGAAATTCCAGAGAAATCTTCTTTGCATGTCGCCATAACTCCCTCAACAAAATCCCCTTCTGGCACCAAACATACAGCGTCAGCTGGAATGTGTAAATCGTCGTCACCAAGTAATTTGTTAATTTGGGAAACTTCTGATTTCTCAAGGGTGCGTAATTGTACTCCAGGAGGTGGTGTAGGGCAACGGCCATTTACTATAATTCGGCCACCGGTCATCCCTGCTCCGGGGTCTCCAGAGACATCTCCATGAACGACAATATCGCCTCCGCTCATGCCCCCGCCAATTCGGATTCCAGCATCTCCTCGAATGATTAGTAGCCCACCACTCATCTTGGCACCAGCGTCATCACCAGTACCATCCAAGATAGTAATACGCCCACTTTTTTGTCCATATCCTGCAAATGGGCCGGCCGTTCTCTCACAGGTGATTCTGTTTCCATTATTGCCGGCGCCCAGGAATGAGCCAACATCACCTTGGTGAGTATATGTTCCGCCCTGTCCAAAGGCAGCTGTGAAAGGTCCTAGGTAGCCAAGACTGCGCACCTTAGAACCGTCTGGAAGGTTAGGGCAAAGTCCGAGCTCACCATCTTTTGGTACCGGGTCGCCATTGGTAGTCCAACCGATTCGCAGTACGATGTTTCTCTCCAGTGCTTTTTCAAGTTGGGCAGGTAGCCTCGAATTGATGCTCATGGAACTCGCAACAACGTCCTCAATACTTGCCATCAACCATCCGTGTGAGTTCTCTCTCATCAACCGTTTGCCTCTTCGAGGCCACTGCACACGCGAAGCAAGGTTCATGTGAGGGCCGCGAGGCCACAGGTATAGGGAGCCTCATGACCATCAAGGTTGCAATCAACGGGTACGGAACAATAGGCAAGCGAGTTGCTGACGCAGTTGCCTGCCAAGATGATATGGAAATTATTGGAGTTACAAAGACACGGCCAGCATTTGGCTGTGACCTTGCTGTGCGCAAAGGATATCCCTTGTACTGTACTTTTGACGATGCTGAAAAAATCGCTGCTTTCGGTAGTGCAGGGTATGAGTGCCATGGCGGATTATCAGACCTCTTGGCAGCCGCCGACATAGTTGTCGACTGTTCGCCAGGAAAAATGGGTGCAGATAACAAAGCAATATACCAAGCAGCAGGAATAAAATGGATATTCCAGGGTGGCGAAAAACATGCTATGACGGGAATGTCCTACACTTCATGCGCAAATCATTCTGCCAATCTAAATGGCGAAGGGACCCGTGTTGTATCATGCAATACTACCGGTTTATCTCGAACACTAGTTCCATTGTATGAACACTGCGGGGAACTTTCTGTCGAATGTACCATGATTCGTAGAGCAGCAGATCCTGGCGACTCAAAGAAAGGCCCAATCAATGCGATAAAGCCAGTGTTGAAAGTTCCTAGTCACCATGGACCAGATGTAATGACTGTCAAGCCAGAAATTAAAATTAATTCCCTGGCTGTTGCTGTCCCCACAACGATTATGCATGTGCATTCGATTGTTGCAACACTTCCTGAAGGTCACGGGTTAACCACAGAGAGCGTTCTAAAGATGTGGAGGCAATCACCGCGTGTGGTGATTATGCATGGCGCAGATACCGGAATTACAACCACTGCTGAAGTCATGGAATTCGCTCGTGACATGGGTCGAACATGGGGGGACTTACATGAGATATTTGTATGGGAAGATGGAGTAAAATTAATCGACAATACCCTATACTACTTCCAAGCAATTCACCAAGAGTCTGATGTGATTCCCGAGAATGTTGATGCAATACGTGCACTGATGGGAATTGAGGTGGATTGGAAGGCATCAGTTGCCAAGACAGACGCTGCAATTTCATCACTATTCGAGTGAGCCCTATAGGGCTCATAAGAGGCTTGTCTTCAAGTACGAATGCAGTGTCGGCAGTAACATGCTTGCAGGACGGAGAACATTATTCATCCTTGCAGTGATGCTTCTTGCACCAATTGCCGGTGCCGTGGATAACCAGCAGCCAGTAGAGAATAATTTACTTGATATTGCAGCTGGTAATTGGCATTCTATGGAACCCAGTGAGTCAATTCAATCACCTCTTAAGGTAACCGATAACCAAATCCACTTGGCAATTGGCTCCTTTGATCCACTGGTCGATGAACTGCCTAAATCACGTCTCGATGATAATCAAGACTACCGGAATTCTGGTATGGCCATAATTCAATTGAACCACCACACGGGTAGTGCATTGTACGATATTGTAGATGAATACAATGTATTCGTACTGGATAACCTTGGACCTGCAGCATGGCTCGTAAGACTTGCACACCCAAACGACTTGCCCAAAATACAGGGTGATGATTCTGTTCGCTGGGCTGGTTCAATGATGCCTGGTTGGAGAGTCTCACCACTAGTAGATTCAAACACGGTTTACATTGCGGCAATACCTGCGGCTGACCTGATGCCTGAAGCCCTTGAGGGGCTTGCGCATGACCTTGTAATGATGGGGGCTGATGAGGCTTGGTGTGGATTGCATTTGTGCGAAATAAAAGGACATCCTAATCTTGAAAAACTGGCTCTTGACGGCCGTATTATCTGGTCCGAACCAACCGCTGAATTACAATTGACAAATGCAATGGCTGGAGCGATAGTGGGGCTACCTGAAGTTTCTAATTCATCGCTTGGACTTGATGGTTCTGGGGAAAAAATTTCTTTCACAGATACTGGAATAGACCAAACACACCCTGACCTCAGTGGCCGTATTGCTGGAGTTTACACACAATTCGGATTGGACCCAAGCCCTGCTGATTCTAACGGTGGCCATGGGACACATGTCGCCTTGACCATAGCAGGAGATGGAAGTGGTGATTCAATCGCTACTGGAATTGCACCTGAGGCTTACATTGTTGCATATGCATTGGAACATGACCCAACTGGTGTTTTTGGTAGGATTGGTTCAATATATGATATGTTAAATCATGCAGAACAAGAAGGATCACGCATTGCCGTAAATGCTTGGGGTCTAAATGGTAATTATGGTGCCTACACTGCCGATTCACGTTCATTGGATGTTTTTGTTCATGATAACCCTGAATTCTTGCCACTATTTTCTGCGGGTGATGATGTAGGGCAAAATGCGTCAAAGGTCATGGCTCCATCAACTGCGAAGAATGTACTTTCAATAGGAGCCACAACTACAAGTCCATCGGGCACAGTAGCCAATTTTTCAGCACAAGGGCCTTCTCTAGACGGTAGGGTAAAGCCAGATTTAGTTGCCCCTGGAGTTTCAATATGCTCGGGTCATTCGGTTGATGCATCTCTCACAATTGGATTGAGTTGTGGAACTGGCACTCACTCAAACGGAGAAGATCTGTACATGTCTCTTTCGGGTTCGAGTCAAGCGACTGCAGTTGCTGGCGGCTCAGTGTCTCTAATCAGAGAATTCATCAGAGAAGAGGTGGGAATTACTTCTCCCTCCGCTTCACTTCTAAAGGCAGCAAGTATCAATGGGGCCATAGATTTGGGTGCTGCCGATATTCCAAATTCGCAAGAAGGATGGGGTCAAATTTCTGTTTCAAATACAGTAATTCCCACTTACAATGGAAATAATTTGGAGACATACCATGACAATTCAAGGTCTCTTTCAGCAGGGTTTTCAACACTTTACCAATTTGATTTAGATCCCTCTTCCGGGCTCGATATTACTCTAGTATGGTCGGATGTAGCCGGCAGTGCTAACGCCGGCCAAAATGAGACACGTCTAGTCAATGACCTCGACCTCCTGCTAATTGCTCCCGACGGCTCAATGTACAAAGGTAATGTAATTGTCAATGGTTTCTCAGTACCAAACGGCGTCCATGATTCAATCAACAATGTTGAACGGATTAGACTGGCTCCAAATGCAGTACTACCTTCTGGTAACTGGCAAGTGAAGGTTTCACATACCGGTGGACTTGATCAATCCTATTCCATCGTTCTAACAGGTGATGCCACACTTGATGCAAAAGCCGATTTGTTTGCATTTGATGGCTCGATATTTCCTTCATCGACATCTCCCCTCGTAAATGACTTGATTACTCTAAGAATTTCATGGCTTAATCAAGGAACAGCAGGCACCACTCAGTTCCGTGTTACACTTGAAGATTTGACTGCGGGAACAACCCTCTATGATGGTGTGCGCTCAAATCTGAATCCAGGCTCTATGGATTCACTAACTCTCTATCACTCATTTACAACTACAGGCGACCATGACATGCGTCTGAGTGTTGATGTAGACTCCGATGTTATTGAAGTCAATGATGAAACAAACGGAGTGAATAATAATATCGAAGAGATGACAATAGCTGTTTCTGCACTAGGGGTAAGACTTGTGCCCTTGGGTGCCAGTGGTCTCGAAGATTCGACTATGGTCAATCAGACTCTAAATCCAGCGGCTGCAGAAGGTTATACTTGGCCGATACTTCTGAAGCACGAAGGTACTGAAACCCAGTCGGTCAAGTTGCACCTTTCTCAAGTGCAGATGCCAAATCCCCTAAGAGACGATATGCTATTGCCTACAGATGATGATTGGTCACGGTATTCAGATTTGGAGGGTCCATTTACGTTATCCCCAATGGGTGATGGAGGGGATGCTATGTATCTCAATATCACACTAAATGATGATGATGCAGACCTTTCGGGTGCCACAAAACGTTATGCAATGGCAGGTACATATGTCATGGACTTGACAGCAAAATATTCGAATAACCCATCGGTCAAACACACAATTCGTCTCCGTTTGGTAGTTGAAGAAGTTAAGGATGTACAGGTTGCACCAGCGGGAACTGATGGCCTTGAAGCAATCCCTGGTGGAAGTACGGCTTTCTCGATTTCGGTTCGCAACACAGGCAATTCACCTGCGGTTTACGACCTAGATTGTTACAGCCAAAACCGCTGGCAAGTCCAGTTGGGACAATCTAACTCGTCTTCATACTCATTTGAACCACTGGAAATTTTGGAGTACTTGCCAATGCAAGTCCGTCTCTATGTTCCTCCAGTCGCAGATGGCATGCCTGCTTCTGGCAGTACAGATTCAATCACATGCTCAGTAACTAGTGAAACAGACCCGTCTTTGAATATTAGTGAAACGGTGATATTGACGGTAAAAACGCTTGAATTGTTTGATACAACCTTGGTTGACGATACTGGCCTTGGAGTCGGCCCTGCAGCATATGCTCGCGACATCAATGTCGATACTGCTGAGCGCCTAAATATCACACTACTTATCGAAAATACAGGTAATGCGGTTCTTGATCTTACAGTACGCATCAACCCGGAATTAACAACTTGGACAATCCAAGTAAGCCATGGTATGCAAACCGAAAACAGAGAAGTTGAGGTAAATGTACTTCCAGGGGAGTCTTCTGAAGTTCGGTTCGAGATTCTTGTTTCGCCAGTAGCAGCTAGAAATGATGAAAATCATTTGGTAATCAAAACAAGCCAAGACCAATCAAATTTTATCATAAATGAAACTACTTTAGTTGTAAAAGATGAGATTAGCATTGCGTTTACTCCAATCGATAACTACAAGTTGAACGCCATGGTAACTGATGACTTTACTTACAATATCTTAACCGTAGAGAATACAGGAAATTCTGCAATAAGTTTGTCGTGGTCACATTCACTTGCGCCTGATGGTTGGGAGGTAGGTTTTGCAGACCCACCTACATACCTCGAACCAAGAGAATCAGTTCAACTACAGGTTGGGATAAAGCCTCCTGCCTACCAACCTAGTTCCGATGCAATTTTTGATTTGGGGATTTATGCAACAATCGACAATGGTTTTGATACTCTTCAAGTATCAGCAACATATCCAGTATCTGTAGAATCTGGTTCGCACTGCAGTATTGAATATGATGAAGAATCACGACCTTTGCTAGGTGTTGTTCGAGATGAAGAAAGTTCCCAAAAACTAACAATCCATAATATTGGTAATGCGCCACTTGACGCTAACATTTCTGCTGTACTAGATGCCAACGAATGGAAAGTTGGCCTGTCCGAAGATACAGTTACTGATCTAAGTGCAGGTGAGAGCATTGAAATTGAGGTTACTGTGAGTCCAAATGGTGATACTAAAGCGGGAATTGAAACTCTGCAATTCACTTGTGGAACAACTTCCGTTGAAATAGAATTAAGTGTGCAAAATAGTCAATCACAAGGCGGCTTATTTGGCGTACTTCCATTATGGGCAGCATCATCTATTGTAGGTGCGATTATATTGGGTGTATTGATAGTGGCACGCCGGATTAAGAAATCAGCACCTAAGGACTATTCTGGAGAGGAATTAGTAGCCCCTGATGCACATGTAATTCCCGATGATGGAATACGAATGAAGGCAGTCATGGATTCGGTTGTTGGGCAGGATTCACTAGCAAGTGGTGGCGTTTCTGCAGAAGAGATTGCAGAGGCTTTAGCTGAATCAATCCCGAGTTTACCGACTCCAGGTGCGCCAGTGGTGGTTCCAATGGGGCGGCCACCATCTTCTCTTCCAAGCGGATCCCCTCCGGCAATTATTCCTACTGGCCGCCCGCCTGCGATTACCACACCAAATCCTCAAAATGTTACTATAAATCAGACTGTCATCAATAATATCTCTGACAGTGTTGTACAGGGAGATGTTCCGAAGGTCCCAACTCCACCTCAGGTACCAGCAGGTCCTCCGTTACCGCCTAGCGGGTTACCGCCTGGTTGGTCGATGGAGCAATGGCAACATTACGGACACCAATGGCTTGCCCAGCAAGGCCAACAGTGAAAACAGGGACGGCCCACGCCAAGACATGGAGAGCATAGTTCTGTTTGGTCCGCCCGGTGCCGGCAAGGGTACTCAGGCACAGAGGATAATGGACTCAACCGGGTTGCCACAAGTCAGTACCGGTGACATGCTCCGTGCTGCAGTAGCAGCGGGGACAACAACAGGTATTGAAGCCAAGAAGTTCATGGATGCAGGCAAACTTGTGCCTGATGAAGTAATAATTGCACTAATTTGCGACAGAATTCAAGATCCTGATGCAACGAATGGAGTAATGTTTGACGGTTTTCCTCGTACCATTCCCCAGGCAGAAGCTCTATCAAAAATAACAGAAGTATCACATGTGATTGCAATCGATGTTCCTGATGAGAGAATTGTAGAGCGAATATGTGGGCGTTATACTTGCGGAAACTGTAGTTCGGTATACCACGATACTTTCAATCCTACAACCAAAGATGGATTTTGTGATAATTGTGACTCGACTGAGTTCAAGCGACGTGCTGATGACAATGCAGACACTGTTCTGAGTCGTCTTAGTGCATACCATGAACAAACATCTCCACTTGCTAAATGGTATATTGAGAGAGGGATTTTCCATCAAATCGATGGGGACCGAGCAATTGATGAAATTACTACTGATATTCTGAGTGCACTAAAGTGAGTTGAAATTATGAGTCGAAACAAGGGACGCGTGAAGGCGAAAGTTCAGCGCCATCAAAATGCACTTGAAGCGCAGCAGCATCTGTCTTCAGTAATCTCTGATGTTTCTATGCCAATGGTTGCAAGGCGTAATGCAGCAAGACATTTGGTCAAAACATCTTCAAGAAACCGACTACCATTGCCAGTATCTCAACGCCACTGGATATGTCGCGGTTGCACAGTGCTATTGGTTCCAGGGACTACTGCACGGGTTAGAATCCGTGCCGGTCAGCGAACTACTACTTGCCTCGAGTGTGGCAGGGTTAGACGCCTTGGAGGCGGACCAAAATCTCACAGGGGGTCGTCTGATGACTAACATTCCCTCTACCATTAAACGGCAAGCAATGGACCGGAATTTCCAACCAAGTGTACGTATTGGCAAGACTGGTATTACCGACAATCTAATTGATGAAATTAATGGTCAATTGGCAAAAAGAAAGTTGGTAAAAATAAAAATCAACAAAGGCATTTACGAGCGGGGCGATAAGCTTCTAGTTTGGGAGCATCTTGCAAATGCAACATCATCTGTGATTGTCCTCGTAAGAGGAAATGTTGGTGTTTTGTGGTCTAAGTAGTGACCCAATGCTCATAGAGGCGACATTACTGGGATGGTCATGCGTACCAACCGTATCATGAATCGGCACCCGTCCCAATGGATTGCTCTTCTTGCATTAGTTGGTGCTGGTGTGATGAGTTTTATCACTTCATCAAATGCAGGCGGTGGAGCGGGAGTAGATATTGGGATATCACTCAAAGAAGGTCTTGGAAATGAACCAGTATGGGTAGGTCTTGGCATTCTATTATTCGTTTATGCATTGATTATTAGTGAAGTTGTACACCGTACACTGGCGGCAGCAATCGGAGGATTGGCTGCGATAATAGCTCTGAATTATTACAAGATAGGTGATGCCCTTACTCTTGCAGAAACAACAACTCTCATTGAATGGGAAACTATTGGCCTATTGCTAGGAATGATGGTAATGGTTGGTATCATCTCACACACTGGTCTATTCGAATGGTTTGCGGTTCAGGCTTACAAACAAAGCAAAGGTAATGTTTGGTCGCTGGTGGTAATTTTGTGTGTTGTTACCGCAGTTCTTTCTGCGTTTTTAGACAATGTCACAACTATGCTTCTACTGACTCCCGTGACCATTCAACTTGCAAGGGTATTAGATCTCAACCCAATACCCATTCTGATTGCTGAAGTTATATTCTCCAATATTGGTGGTACTGCAACAATGATTGGTGACCCACCAAATATCATTATTGGTTCAATGATGAGCGAGTCGGCTATTGCCCAATCTAATTATCCCGGCCTAGCATCTGATGGCGTGGCATTCAATGATTTTATCATTGAGTTGGCACCAGGAATTTTATTGACAATCGTTCCTACATTTATGATGTTGAAGTGGATGTATGCAGATGAATTTGCAGGTGAAAGAATTCGTGATGTGAAAGAATTGGAATCAAAATATGGCATAAAAGACATGCGCATGCTAAAAATATCTGGTTTCATCCTAAGTGCAGTAATTCTCTGTTTTTTCCTAAATCCAATATTGCACATCGCAGTATCTTGGGTAGCGTTAGTTGGCGCAGTACTGATGCTACTTGCAACAGACCCGCACGAATTAGAAGAGCCCCTAGAAAAAGTTGAATGGACGACACTAATTTTCTTCGCAGGTCTCTTTGTACTAATTCACTCCCTTCAGCACCTAGGAGTGATTAACTGGATAGGAACACAGGTTGAAGCGGCGATAGGCTTCTTCAGTGCTGAGTACCAATTTGTAGCAGCTCTTGTGATTATACTATGGGTCAGTGCGATTGCATCAGCATTCATCGACAACATACCGTATACTATCACAATGATTCCAATTGTTCTTCAAATTTCACACACGATGGGGCTAGAACTTGGTCCGCTAATCTGGGCCCTTGCCTTTGGTGCATGTCTCGGAGGCAATGGTACATTGATCGGGGCTTCAGCGAATGTAGTTACTGCAGGTATGAGTGAAGAGGCAGGATATCCGATTTCATTCCGTCAGTTCTTCAAAGCAGGTTTCCCTGTAATGCTGATGACAGTATCAATCATGACAGGGTATATTGTAGTAGTTTACTGGGTAGGCAAGATTTGGAAGTTCGCCTTCGTAGCTATTGCAATTCTTGGAGTTATTTGGCAATATTCTAATGGCAAAAAGAAAGGTAAAAACTGGGCGGAGGCTTTGGTTGATACTCAATCAATTTCAGAAATGATTGCTGAAACTCTTGAACAGTCCGAAGAAGAGTGAAGTACGCTCATAGTTGCGGTGTGTTCAAAGGCCGTGCGCCTCTGTTGCTGTTCGGGCGAGAACATGCAGGAGTGCAGAGTTTGTGAATTACTGTTCCTCGGTGGAGGCGCCTGCCCGTCCTGTGGCTCACAAGTAGCTATCGATATTTCAACCGAAGACATCACAATGGATGATGATTCAATTCCAGGCCTCGATGATGTTGCTGAAGCAATAGGTGTTGAAGAAGAAATCACTTCAGATGAAGGACAAGTCTTGCCATTTGGAATGGGTGCAAAAGCCGAAGTTCTTGAGTCATCACTACCGTTTGGTGTGGGCTCCGTAAGTGAATCAATTCACAGAGAATCAGCCTCTAACCAGGGAGAGGAACTTGATGTTTCAACACCTGAGTTTGAAGAGCCTGATACCATTGAATCTCTACCTGCTGTCGAAGTGGTTATCGAGCAAGAAGCCGGAATTATTTTGGCCGAAGTCCCAACTCCTGAAGTCACCCTTCCACTTGATAATTTACCATTGATCTCTGAAGAAATCCCAGTAAGTACAATTGAACCAGAAGTAATGCGTCTTACAGCAGATGTCACAGATGACACCCGCATAATCGAGGAAACCGATGACCAAGAAATGTTAGGTTTTGATGAGCCAATTGATGCATTAGCCGAAGAAGCTCCGGAGATGTGGAGAATTGATGCAGCAGTTGTAGATATGGATGAAATCTATGCGCAGGATGAACAAATAATCGAAGTAAGTTTCGATGATGAAATGGGTAATGAGGATGTTGAAGTAAACTTTGATGAATTTCACCATTCAGCAGTTGAAGAATCCATGATCAGTGATGATGAATCTCCCGAATTGCATCCTGCAAAAGCGTTACCAGTTGATGCATCCGGGCAACCTGAAGTTGCAGAAATGATTCAAAATGCGTTTGAACACATGGGCAAATCATCTTGGTTAGAAGCAGCCCAAGTTTTGTCAACTGCATCTGCAAATCAGCAGAACGATTCATCAATTCTAAACAACCTGGGGTTAGCCCTTTTACAATCGGCCCTAGAGATGGATAGTAGTGGCGACCCAATGGCTACATCACAATACGAGGCTGCAATCATGGCCCTGAGGCAAGGAGCAAAGATAGATACTCAGAATAACACAATTCTTCACAATCTTGCGCACGCATTATTGGTGAGTGGTAGAGCAGAAAAAGCCCTTGGAGTAATTACGGTTTTGCGTGAAAGATCCAGCTCTGATGTTGAAATTGAAAATACCCTGGGGGCGTGTCTAATTCAGTTGGAACGTAAAGGCGAAGCGAAAATAATTTTGACACCATATGCCAATGATACGATTGTTTCGGCAAATCTCGCCCTAGTTTGAATCGTTTTCCGCTAAGTTTCAGAATCCATTTTTCCAGTATTTTTGGGCTTTGAATTACAAGGGTCAAACGAGGTACTGCGTGCCATATACTGGCTACTAATTACCCCCTCTGTTTCAGGGCTCATCCCGATGCCTTGATATATGGGAGGTAGGTCGGGGGGTTGCTTATGCACTCGGGCATGCCAATATGCCTGGGGAAGTGACTAGAAGGGCCGCCCTGCGGGGAGACGGTCTTTCCACGATGTCTAAATTGGCATGACTGGATACCGAAGGGTTACTCGCACAGGTGTGGTAAATACACACTCTGTTGCTACAACCCATCTGGGGGATCGCTCGGCTCGAGTACCGAAGAAGGTCGTGACAAGCTGCGATAAGCTGCGGGGAGACGCATGAGTGTCTAGGATCCGCAGATAGCTGAATGGGACTTCCTATCCCTTAGGGGATAATCGCAATAGCGATAGGGAACCCCCCGAATTGAAGCATCTTAGTAGGGGGAGGAAAAGAAATCAATTGATACTCCGTGAGTAGTGGCGAACGAAAACGGACTAGGACAAACCGAATCTCGACTGGAAACTGAGAGACATGTGGTGCGACCATTTATTGCCTAACTTACCGAAATAGAAGTCGTCTGGAATGACACAGCCATAGAGGGTGAAAGTCCCGTATATGTAGGTAACATGGCCACGTAATGAGTCAGGAGTAGCATGCGTTGGATATCGCGTGTGAAGACGGGAGGCAGGAACTTCCAATCCTAAGTATATCTCGAGACCGATAGTTTACAAGTAACGTGAGTGAAAGCTGAAAAGAATCCTTAGCGGGATGTGAAAAGAACGTGAAACCAGATGGGTACAGGCTGTATAGGCGTGAAAGCGAAGATATGAGCAGCGTCTATACGTGCGTTTCGAAAAATGCCCCAGGGAGTCTTGATCATTGGCGAGGTTAAGGAGTTTATCTCCGAAGCCGAAGGGAAACCGACAAGTCCGCAGCAGTTTACTGTGAGGGACGAAGTGTGCTCGCTTGGAGTCAATGGTGGAGGACCTGAAGCCCGACGATCTATGCCTGGCCAGATTGAAGCCCGACGAAAGTTGGGTGGAGGATCGAACCGTTGCTGATCTGCAAATCGCTCGGACGAGCTGGGTATAGGGGTGAAAGTCCAATCGAGTTGGGCAATAGCAGGTTCCGCGTGAAACTACTCGTAGGTAGACGTTAGTGGAGATTGATTACGCTGT
>JABIGM010000048.1 GCA_018650165.1 Methanobacteriota archaeon | reverse complement strand
CAGCAGGTCAAGGAGCCATCGGCAGCTCTTATCTCACTCATATCAAGAATTATACATTCAAATCCTTTTTCCTCAAGGGCAGATTTGACAGTTGGATATCCTTTGGCAACGATGACTTTGTTCCCTGGCAGACCGATTGTATTGCAGCCATATGCTTCCTCTTCAGGGAGCATTATTACTTCACAGCCTTCTGGCATTTCGCCAAAGGATTCAGGAGTTAGATAACCTTCAGGAACAAGGATTACTTTGTCGGAAGGCGTTGAAGAAATACTTGTCAGGTGTAGAGCGTGGGGCGGAATATCAACTACGCGAAGTTCGTGTCCAAGATGATCGAGTAATTCTTTCAATTCGCCAATACCTGCGTCGTTTGTCCGGGTAGAACGCCCCACAAAAAATAAGTTTCCTAATCGTAAAATATCCCCGCCGTCCATCATTGCCGGGGGCACCATTTTGCAAATTTGGTGGCCGTGGAGAACACTTGATAGAAAATTGGCAATTGGGGGCTGCTCGCCCCGGCGAGATTCGTGTCCCGGAACAGGAAGCAACACGTGCCCATCAATAACTACGGCCTGGTCTTCGACGAATACACAATCTGGATGATTGTGATCTGCAGCGATAGTAGTAACTTGAACGCCATTCGATTCCATTGCGGCTACATAGGCGCCATGTTGTGCTCTTGCTAGTTCGATTTCTGTAGGTCCGCTACCGAAAAATTTGGCTATTGCACTGGTGTAAGAATTCGAAATTGAACGCACAATTGCTCGTGATTTTTGGTCGAGGCGAACAGTTGCCATCATCTAATCCGGCCATTGGTCCATGTATAACGCTTATCCTAAAACCGGAAAGTGTATTCCGCACAACGGTAATGAGATTCTAACCATATGTTTCAACAAGATGGTAGTTGTCGGCCGGCTTATGGATGCAGTCCGCGCTCTGATGATGATCGCTGTGATGTCGCTTGCTTCTCTATCTGGCTGCTTTGGTGAAGATGAAGGGCCCGGTGGTGTTGAAGCCGGTGACTTAAAGGTCTCTCCGGGTTATCTTCCCGGTGGAGAATGGACAACAATAGAATTGTCAGCCGATACTGATATGAGTGTTTTTATTCCTTACTTTATTCAAGACCCAGGTTCTTTAAGAGCGCAAAATGGAACCGTTCTTGATATCGAAAAGGGTAGAACTGTAAATGTGAAAATCTTGTTTCCCCCAAGAAACCCAGATGTTGTATTATTGGTTGGAGATTATGGCCGTGAAAATTGGCCGATTCGTGCAGCAGATGAGTCCTGGATGGACTGGATGAATGATTCATCAAGTGGTTCGTCTGTTATGGCCTCTCCAAATGAAGACCCCGGTGGTGAGTGGGTTTGGATTATTCCGGCTAATTCTACAGGGGGAGGTGTTGAAATCAAGCACCTAACTACACTTCGAGATCAACGAAGTGACCTTGGTGAAGAGAATGGTGTTGGAGCAAGTGGCGGCTGGTTGAATGGCCGTGATGTCTATGAGTGGGTCGATTTCATCACTGACGAAACTCCAGACCCGTTAGACCTTGCAGATGGGGCTAAAGGATACTTAGACCGTTGGATTGGTAATGGGAACCCGGCATATGAAGATGCTATCACCTACTTTGAAGGCGTAATGATTGGGTACGGACTTGACGTTCAGGTTCATCGATTCCAAACGGGAACTTTGTGGGCCGTAAACATTTGTGGGTATAAGGCTGGAAGCGTATATCCTGATGAGTGGTTGGTCTTTGGAGCACACTTCGACATTGCCCCTCCTGCTGCATATACCCCGGGGCCGGGCATTCCAGGATATGGAACTAGAACTGGCGCATATGATAACACGGCTGGAACCTCGATGGTGCTGACAACCGCTAGTGTTCTTGCAGACTTTGATGCTCGGAGAACGATGGTATTCTGCCTTTGGTCTTCTGAGGAAGAGGGGCTTTGGGGCTCTGGGGCGTTTGCCGGAGACATTCCTGATGGAGTAACTGTGAGTAATTATCTCAACCTCGATATGGCGGGAATAAATTACCCGGGAGATTTCGCACTTTCCGTATATCTTGGACCAGATGGTAGTGGTGATGTAATCGACCAGCCCGGCATGTATCACTTAGCTGAATGGATTGGTGCTGATGCGTTTGACTTGTCCTATCAAATCGAGCGTGGTCGTGAAGAGTGGGCTGCTTCGGGAGAGTCTCCTTTGTGGCAAAATAACTACGAAGACATGGTTGCAATTTACGAAAGTCCAACCGCAAGAAGTGATCACGACTCGTTCCAACAGATAGGAGTTGCTACCCTTGGATGGAATGGTGTTGTTGACGGGTATCCTTGCTATCACCGGGATTGTGACAAACTTTCTACAATGGAAGAATACATGGTTACCGAAAGTGCAACCGGTGAAGCGAATTTAGTTCATTCGTGGGATATAGTAACTTGGTGGGCCGTCTATGCATTCCTGCATATGGACCAAACACCAGTTCCTAACGAATTGTAATTATCCTTCGATAACTGGGGTTCTGTCTTCTTGTTCAGACATGACCATATTAGCCCAGAGATATTTTGTTCTACGTGGACGGCAGGTACCGTTAGAACAGTGTCTCTTTCTTAGCAGTTCATGTATTAGTGGTGCGACCATTACCATTATTCTCATATAATAATTGCACTTGGAAGATTATCAAACCTTCGTATTCGTGATTTGTCATCTAATCGCAGCATTGAGAAGGGAAAGCGGGTACGGAGGGTTATGCAGCGGCCATTTACAGCGGGTATTCTCGTTCTGTTATTTTGTCTGGCCCCGCTCAGTGGATGCTTTGCAGACGGTGAGGATTCATCTTTGAGTGCAAAGGATGTTACAGTAACCCCGGGTTTATTGTCAGGGGGTACGTTTCAGGGATTGACCATTGCAGCCGATTCTGACCTTTCCGCATTTGTGCCGTATTTAATTTTAAATCCGGATTCTGGCTTTGTTCAAAACTCTACAGTAGTTGACCTCAAAGCCGGCGAGTCGGCGCTACTAACGGTACTGGCCCCTCCTAGAACAGATACTGCTGTAATTCTCATCGGAGAATTTGGAAGAGAAAACTGGCCTATTCGCGACCTTGAGGAGTCTTGGCGCACATGGTTTGCCCGAGACGGTCATGAAAGAAAGGACAACCAGGGAATTAGTAGAATATCGGGTGACCCGTTAGATACTGTTGAGCCTTCTACAAATAATGGCGGAACTGTTGCTGCGGTTAGAATCCCAATTGAACGCCCAATGGCTGCGGCTTATTCAGAAGATGAGGGCGGTCGCCATTCTACGGGTGTTGTAAATGGAAGAGCCACTTACAATTATCTCTCTATGTTCACAGACCAAACCGCCGACCCTACCGAGCCAGATTTAGCGGTGGGCTATCTTAACAGATGGGCGGGGCAAGGAAATGCTGCTTACGAAGATGGTGCTCTTTACTTGATTCAAACGCTCGAGAGTTTTGGTTTAGAAGTCATGGCACATCGATTTGAATTCACTGATATATTTGGCAAGCAAAATCCAGAGGCGTACAATATATGTGGATACCGGTGGGGAGAAGAAGACCCTGACAAATGGATGGTCTTTGGCGCCCATTTCGATGTAGCTCCTCCTGCAAATTTAATCGCGATAGATCCCCACATAACAGGTGAAAGGACGTACGGAACCCGTGTTGGAGCCTACGACAATACCGCTGGAACAAGTATGGTAATGACTGTGGCTGAATCGATGAGTGGTTACAAAACCCGCAACACGATGGTGTTCTGTTTGTGGTCTGGCGAAGAAGGGGGTAAGCGCGGAAGTGATTACTGGACTGATTATTGGGTGAAGGAAGACAATCCTGGCGTTGAAGTTACCAATTATGTGAATCTCGATATGGCTGGGGTAAATTGGCCCGGTGGCGGGGGGGCGCCTCATGGCGACCCTGCAACTGCAGTTGACGCAGATGGTTATCCAAAGGACGAGGAGGTGTGGCCAATGCGTGTTTACATTGGCCCAAGTATCGACCATGATATCATGAATCAGGCAGGAATGGTAAATCTTGCACTTTGGATTGGCTCGGATGCGATTGGTGTCGAAGAACAAATGTCTACACTTCTTGGTACTGATTTGCCCGAGGATACTTGGAAAGTAGATGATTGGTTGAACGTTGGAAGGCCGGAAGTAATTGTTCATGAAGACACTACTGCAAGGTCGGATCATGCTGCGTTCCAAGATAATCTAGGGACTGTTACGATGGGGTTCGGCGGATTGGTTGATGGGTACTGGTGTTACCACCAAACTTGTGATACTCTCGAAGAAATGGAGGCTTGGATGGATACTACAGGCAAGGGATACGGCGAAGAGCATTCTGGAACTAGTAATCTTGTAGACAGCCTTGATATCATTACCTGGTGGGCAACATACTCTTTCTTCCACTTGGATGAATCTCCGGTACGAAATGCGTACTTGGAAGAATAATCAGAACATTTCTGCAATACTTATTGCCAAGTCTATTGGATTGAATGTTCCTGTGTACCATAGAACCGCTAGTGCTGCAAATGTTACAAATGAGGCGAGCCAAACCGATTCATTCCAATCTTTGATCTTAGCACCATCAAGTGGACCAAATGGAATAAGGTTGAATAATCCTAATCCAAGGTTTGCAGCAATCCAAAAGAATACTACATCAAAAATCATCGCTTTAAGATTTATCGCGCTACCGGTTAAATAACCTAAATCTGCAGAATCTACTGCTCCGGTGAGGCCCAGGATTACACCACCAAGTGGAATCCCAATTAAGAATAGTCCGAAGTTCACAGCTGGCCCTGCGATTGCAATATGTCCGTTTTGTCTGCGAGTAACCAGTCCTGCAACCATAACTGCGCCTGGTGCCATGAACAAGATTCCAGTAAGTGCCACAAGTATTATTCCAAATTTTAGGCCACTAGGATCTGCTCTAAACTCGGCCCAACAACCATATTTTTTAGCGATTATTTTGTGACCTATTTCGTGTAACAAAAACGCTGGGCCTACAGCGATTAACATTACTGGCATAGAGAGTAAAAGAATTGCTGCCCAACTTCCCAATCCCCCATCACCAATATTGAAAATTCCACCAACTCTCAGTAATCCGAGTGCAAGTGTGAAGGCTGCTGTAGCAAGGAAAAGATGGTGCTTTTCTTCTTTGCTAAAATGCCAAATTTTACCTTTGTGCAACTGAATGGGTTGTCGATTATTTATTCCAAACATTCCACCTTTGGTGTTAATGTGAATAGTTCCATCATCGCTACGTTGAGCGTGGACTCGGTGAATTCTCTGGGTTGGCTTTGGAAAGAGGTCGTCCTCGAGAATATCCGCTCTCGGGTCCCTCGCCATACTCCTTTCTCGCGCCGGTGGGATTTGAAGCCTCGCGCGGAAGGATTCTTTGCTTCCGCGAGTTAGGAGCGGATATGGCGATGCCGCGTAGAGCAATGAAAGACTTGGGGTTCCAAGCCTGTTGTCTACGCTGTGACGCTAAGGATGTTGCCGGTAGTGACCGTTGCCGGTCGTGCATCACCCACCATAAAAAGGTGAGAGATTTGATTGCGAAGGCTCCGCAATCGGATGAATTATTCCAGCTCGCTAGAGACTTGTTAGCCATGGCTGCCTCACCAAATAGATACGATCACGACGAGGCCCATGGGCCGGTTCTTAGAGAACAACAACGGTTGGCTAATTCTATGGCCGAGACAAAGCCACTTCCATCTAGTGAAGATATTGGCCAGGTTTTTGCAGAGCAAGCAAAACGGGATAAAACAAGTGTTGTGCAAACTATTGGGAATCAAAACCCCTGGAAAAACCAGTTGCCGCCAGAAGATGTTTTAGAACGAATGGCAGACACTCTTGAAGTAGAAGATATCGAGCACGGTGTTAGAACAATCCCCAGTCGCCCCATAGCCCCAGTGGACCGTTCCGACCGGCTAGGAGAAGACCGGAAAATGGTAGATAAAATAGAGGCTGGGCGCGCTGCTTCTAGTGTCGTTGAGCCGTTGAAAGAAGTGGTTGAATCTGCCACTATTGCTCAGCGTCAAAGGGATCGCGCCGGATGGGAAGATGCTCAATCAGAAGTATCTGAATTGTTGGATGATGATTTAGACTTATAGGCTTCTCAGAAAGGTAATATTGTAGTTTCTTCTCAAGTAGCCTAAGTTGTAAATGGGTAAGTCTCAATCCTCACAGCCACCAAGTGTGTAGCTAACGCGAGTTGTTCCTTTCCCCTTGTTTTTTCGACCTATGAACTCGAGGTCTCCAATCTCCCCGAGGGCTCTGATGTGCGTTCCTGCGCAAGGGCATAGGTCTACATTGTCTCCGATTTTTATGACTCGGAGTTGCTTTACTGAAATTGGAAGTAAATCCATATTAGTTCTTTCCGGGGGCATGATTGCATTGATTTCTGCTCTCGTCATAATACAATCTGTAACTGCCATATTCGTGTCGACCATTTCGTTTGCTTTATGGAATAATTCTTCAATCATTTCATCTGTAAATTTTACTGGATTAAAATCAATTCGTGAGCGGTTCGCATGTATTTGGTTTCCAACGGTTCTAGCCCCACCATACATCTCGTAGACTATTCCGCTGACTAAATGCTGAGCTGTGTGCATCCGCATGTGTGCATGCCGGCGCTCCCAATCAATTTCTCCCTCTACGGTTTCTCCGATTTCTAATCCATGATCTTCCCCGATGAAATGCTGAACTTCGCTACGTCCTCTGACTTCTGTGACATTCAGTTCCCCGCCACTCCATGAAAGGGTGCCTGTATCCCAGTTTTGTCCACCTCCTAACGGATAAAATAGGGTTTTGTCGAGTGTTACTGAAGTTTCGTCAGCAGCAATAACTGTAGCTGAAAAACCCCTAAGGTAGCATGCATCGATGCTCTCCATGTACAACTTCTCGCTCGCCATGAACGAGTGGTGGCATTACCTTTCTCAAAGGTTTGCTTGGGCATATTCTACAGCATTTCGAAAAATCTGCATTCCTTCAGCCAATATTTCTTCGTTAACATCACTACGTGTGTGGTGAGGGTGGAGGAATGTTGCATATGCTGCTTCAGGATGAGGCATTAGCCCGAATACTAATCCAGTAGGATCGCAGATTCCTGCGATATTTCTAATGCTGCCGTTGGGACATAATGGGAACGGGAGTGTTTCGTCTGTAATTCCTTTACCTGGCTCGGTTGATGGGTCAACATATCGAGTTACAATTTGATTGGATGCGTCCAAGGCGTCTAAATCTGAAGACGCAGGCATAACAAAGCGGCCTTCTCCGTGTCTAACTGGACATTCAATTCGTGTGATTCCTTTCGTCCAAATACATGGGCTCTCGGGGTCGAATTCCAAAGTCACCCATCTATCTTCATACCGGCCGCTGTTGTTTAGTGTCAGGCTAGCTCTCTGTTCAAAATCTGGCACTTCTTTTCCAGGGAGTAGTCCTGTTTTTACCAATACTTGGAATCCATTACAAATTCCAATAATTGGTTTCCCAGCAGCGACGAATGCTGTAAGTTGTTCTCGCATTGCAAAGCGCATTCTGTTTCCTAATAGACGGCCAGAACCGAGGTGGTCGCCAAAAGAAAAGCCACCGGGCACGGCTAGAATGTGGTATTCTGACAAATCTCTGTCGCCATTAACGAAATGGTTTACGTGAACTCTCTCACTAACCGCTCCAGCTAACTCGAATACTGCTGCAGTTTCTCTATCACAGTTTATCCCAAATCCGAATAATACTGCAACTTTAGGAGTCTCAACCATCACTGGTCACCTCCTGTCATATCCAAACTTCCTTTCCAAGCAGAAACCATATCATCGACATTGGCGTCAATAATCAAATCATCTCCATCCCAAATACTGAGATTGTCTCCTTCTATGGTTTCGCCCATGTAAGTTAAGGCGTTTCCTTTCATCATTGAAAGGAATTCTGCGCGATTATCTTGTTTTACTCCAACGAGAATACGCCCTAGGGATTCTCCCCAAAGCCTACCCCAAAGGTCCGCCTCACCGGGGCCATCTATGTCGATTGCTGCCCCGCACCTCCCACCAATACACATCTCCGCAATGGCTACTGCGACGCCGCCTTCGCTACAATCGTGGGCTGTTCGAACTATTCCGGATTGGATTGCTTTTGTTAGTGCTTTGTAAGATTGTAAATTCTTTTCTGGTGTTGGTAATTGGGGGGCTTCGCCACCGATTCCTTCTACAACTCCTGTTTCTTTGAGCATAAATGCCAATTCACTTGCACCCAGTTCCTGCTTGGATTCGCCAACTAAATACAAACTTTCACCGGGTTTTAGGTCAGAGGTGGTGGTGTATCTCACATCTGGATGGTTGCCGAATAATGAAAACAGCAGTGTTGGTGGAATTGAAATCTTATTTTCGCCGCTTCCATAATCATTCTTCATAGAGTCCTTTCCTGAAATGCAAGGGACGAAGTAAGCTCTACAAATTCGCTCTAGTTCGCGATTTGCCCTAACTAATTGGGCTAATTTGAATCTTCCATCCGGGGTCTTATTGCTCTCAATTGGATCGGGCCAGCAAAAGTTGTCTAGGCCTGCAACTTTAGAGAGATCAACTCCCGCGCAAACTGCGTTTCTTACCGCTTCGTCTACCGCAGCTGCAGCCATCGCTCCTGCGTCTATGTCGCTGTATCTTGGAGATATCCCATTTGACACAACTAAGCCCCGAGTAGAGCCGTGAATTGGCGCTAGTAGGCCGGCATCCCCTGGTCCGTCTCTCTCAACTCCAACAAAGGGTTTGATTGCGGTTTGGGCAATGACTTCGTGGTCATATTGTCGAACCCAGGTCTCCTTAGATGCAATGTTTGGACGGGCTAGCATTTCTAGCAATAGTGGTGTGTGAGTACTAGATACGGGTGGTATGAAGGGTGTTGGTTCGGGTTTTTTCCATTCACTTTCTAATTTCAATTGAGGTACCCCATCATGAAGGAATTCGATAGGTAGTGAGGCAACAGCATCCTCTCCGTGAATGACATGGAATAATCCCGTGTTCGTAAAATCTGCAACCCATGTTGCTTCGACTTCATGTAAATCTGCAAGGGCTTCGAACGCCGGTACATCCGATTCTTTAACTGCTACAGTCATTCTCTCTTGGGATTCTGAAACTAATATTTCCCAAGAAGAGAGTCCTTCTTGTTTAAGGGGGACTTTGCCTAAATCGATTTGACAACCGTTGGTATACTCTGCCATTTCACCGATACTAGAGGATAGTCCGCCCGCTCCGTTGTCTGTAATGCAGGTAATCAGGCCTGCGTCTCTGGCTTCTAAGATCATGTCTAACATTTTCTTTTGTGTGATTGGGTCGCCGATTTGAACAGCGCTTGATGGCGACTCCTCAGTCAGTTCAAGTGATGAAAATGTTGCACCGTGTATTCCATCATAGCCAACTCTTCCGCCCACCATGTACACTCTATCGCCAGGCTGTGGGTTCTTTTCGTGGGATTCCCTTCCATCGGCTAGACGACGGGGCATCAACCCAATTGTTCCACAGTAAACTAGAGGTTTGCCAATATAACGGTCATCGAAAACAATTGCTCCGTTGACAGTTGGAATTCCACTTTCGTTCCCTCCGACTCTAACTCCCGCATGTACGCCGCGTAATACACGAGATGGGTGGAAGAGGTTGTCTGGTAAATCTCCCTCCCAGTTCGGTGGACCAAAGCAAAATACATCGGTATTTGCAATTGGGCGTGCGCCCAACCCAGTACCCATTATGTCGCGGTTAACCCCAACGATTCCTGTCATTGCGCCACCATATGGGTCTAGTGCGCTTGGTGAATTATGAGTCTCGGCTTTCATACATACTGACCAATCATCATCCCAGGCAATTACGCCGGAGTTATCGTGAAATACAGATAATAGCCAGTCAACTTCCTCTTTCATTTCTAAGGTTGGATTCATAATATGGGTCTTGAATAGTGAATCTATTTCTGTGTCTTCTCCGGTTTCGGTATCAACATGGTGGATATGTGCGGCGAATATCTTGTGCTTACAATGTTCAGACCAAGTCTGTGCTAGACATTCTAATTCGACATCGGTTGGGGCGTTTTCCGGTAAACCAACTTCTGCACGTGCCGCCCTAATAGCGGGATCTCGATAGTGCGCTTGGATGGTTTGCATTTCTTCAAGGTTGAGAGCAAGTAGGCCTTCTTCGGATAGTTTCATTAGTTCTTCATCCGATATTTCAAGATCGATGGTTGCAGGCGCTGTGTACTCGATTGGTTCTACTGGGGAGTACTCTATCTTTGCAGATGCTTCGCCCTTTAGAGAACAGATTGCTCTCTCGATTAATCCATTGTGTAATTGTTTAGAAAGCCAGTCTACGTCTATTCCATCGGGAACAGAGGTGAATGAATACGTGATATATGTTGAAACCCTTGCGTTTTCTCCTGCGTTTGGAAAAATAGTCTTGAAACCATCCAATGCTGCTTTACCGGGATTGTCTGTCACGCCTGGCTTGAATCCAATTGTAACAACCATATCTGGTTCTTCTGAAAATAACTCCTCGTTGTCTAAATGTAAACAATCTGTCACACTCTCTTCGATTATTGGATCGGCGAATACATCATCTACCCTTTCATTTACTTGGGTTGAATCTATTTCGCTATCAATAAGAAAGCCGACAATTGACCTCACGCTACCAATTTCGATGTTGTGGTCGGCTGCCAGTTGCCTCTTTACAGAGTCCCCGCGTACATCCCTCATTCCTTCGCCAATCTTGGGCGTTGTCTCGACTCTGACAATATTTGACGGCACTTGGAACACCTGCCCCCTTAGGGGGCAGAACGGCGGCAGCGACTACCGTCCATGAATACTACCCTTGGAAATAGTTTCCAAAATTGAGTTTTTTTGCTACTATAGCATGTTTTTTAGGAACTGTCCGGTGAAACTACCTTTCACTTTTGCAACGTCCTCGGGGGTTCCCATTGCAACTATATTTCCCCCGCGGTCTCCACCTTCGGGCCCTAGGTCGATGACCCAATCTGCAGACTTTACGACATCTAAATGGTGTTCGATAACTATGATTGAGTGGCCGGTGGTTCTCAGCCTTAGTAGAACGTCAATTAATTGTTGAACATCGGAGAACGAAAGACCGGTTGTCGGCTCGTCGAGAATATACATTGTATGCTTGTGGGGGGGGCGTCTAAGTTCACTTGCAAGTTTCACGCGCTGTGCTTCTCCGCCTGAGAGAGTTGTTGCGGGTTGTCCAAGGCGGATATATCCAAGTCCAACGTCATTAATTGTAGAAAGTGTACGGTGTAGTTTGCGGTGGTTTGCAAAAAATCCGACTGCTTCGCTAACAGGCATTTCCAAAATATCAAAGATATTCTTTCCTTTCCATGTAACTTCAAGAGTTTCTCTTGTGTACCTCTTACCTTCACAGATGTCGCACGTAATCCATACATCTGGTAGGAAATTCATTTCCAGTTTTATTGAACCTCCGCCTTTACAAGCTTCACAGCGCCCGCCTTTCACATTGAAAGAAAAATGCCCTGGGGTGTATCCCCTTTCCTTAGACAGGTTGGTTTCTGAAAATAGTTTGCGGATATCGTCGAATGCTTTTGTGTATGTTGCAGGGTTCGATCGGGGGGTTCTACCGATTGGAGATTGGTCGATTACGATTACCTTGTCGACCTTTTCGATTCCTTCAATGTCGTCATGTGCACCTGGTTGTGCGTCTGAGCCGTGTAAATGCCTCTGTAGTGAAGGGGCAAGGATACTAGAAACAAGAGAAGATTTTCCCGACCCTGAAACCCCAGTTACAGCTGTAAGGCAGCCCAAGGGAAATTCAACATCGATGTTTGCGAGGTTGTTTTGGCGCGCACCTATTATTTTCAAATGTCCTTTCAAAGCCGGGGCTCTTTCTGAAGGTACTGGGATGCTTTTCTTGCCAGAAAGGTATGCTCCTGTGATAGATTCTTTGGTTTTCATCGCTACTTTGGGGGGCCCGTTCGCAACAATTCTTCCCCCTTCTAATCCAGCACCAGGGCCTAGATCACAAAGCCAATCTGCCTGGCGTAATGTTTCTTCATCGTGTTCAACTACAAGCAGAGTGTTTCCTAATTCTGATAATTCACGTAGAGTTGTTAGTAAGCGTTCATTATCTCTTTGATGTAGACCTATTGATGGTTCGTCTAATACATACATTACACCAGTTAGTCTGCTTCCAATTTGAGTTGCTAATCTAATTCTTTGGCTCTCTCCCCCGGAAAGGGTGTTGGCTCTTCTATCCAAGGTAAGATAGTCTAAACCTACATCGTTAAGGAACTCGAGTCTGCCTTCTATTTCTTTGAGGATTTCTTGACCGATAAATGCACTACGGTCATCAAGAGTTTCGGCGCTTTTTCCTTCGCCCTTCATTGACATTACAATTCCTAGGGCTTCGTGTACGCTAGCTGCTCCTATTTCGGGAAGCCTCTTCCCCGCTACTGTAACTTGCCTTGCCGCTGCATTGAGTTTCTCACCATCGCATTCAGGACAGTTTTCGTCATTCATACATGAAATTAATCTACTTCTGGTTCGCTCTGATGTAGTCTCGGTGTATGTTTTTTGTAGTCTAGCAAAAACACCTTCCCATGGTTTACTGTACTTGTATAAAGAGCCTGTTTCGGAGCGGAATTCAAAATGGATAATGGTTGAACCCGAGCCGTTTAGAATTATGTCTTGTGAGTCTTCGTCTAAATCCGAAAATGGAATATTTGTTGGGATTCCATAATGTTCCGCTGTCTGCTCCATTAGTTTTCGATACCAATGTGGAGACATTGATTGCCTCCAAGGAATAATGCACCCTTCGCCAATGGTTGCTTTACGATTTACCAATAAATCCGCACTAAATCTTCGTTGAACCCCCAGTCCTTGGCACGAAGGGCAAGCGCCAAGGGGGGAATTGAAAGAAAATATCCTTGGGCTCATCTCCGGCATGAATGCCCCGTGTTGGGGGCAAGCAAATTCTTCCGACCAAACCATTGTTTCACCAACAGTTGTTTCGTTTGATTTCGACCCCTTGCTTAATTCGTAATCTTTCTCCGGGGGTTTTAGGCTCTCGATAGCAACGGTTCCGCCACCTATCCTTAATGCAGACTCTACCGCTTCAGTAAGTCTTTGGCGACGATCTTTTGTGCAGCGTAATCTATCGATTCTAACATCTACATCGTGACGTAGATTTTTGTCAAGACCGTGGTCTTTCTCGAATGATGCTTCTCTTCCATTGATGCGCCCTTCTGTCCAGCCTTGTTCTACAAGATGGCGGAATAAATCTGCATGAGTTCCTTTTCTATTACGTATTGCTGGGCTCCATATTGAAATTGCGTGCCCCTCTGTATTCCAAGTGATGTCGTCTACAATTTCCTGGACGGTTCTTCTGGCAACCTCGATTCCACATGTTGGACAATGTGGCTTTCCAATTCTGGCCCACATTAATCGTAGGTAATCCATTATTTCAGTAACTGTAGCAACAGTTGAGCGGGGGTTGTGACTTCCTTGTTTTTGATCGATAGAAATAGCTGGAGATAATCCCTCTATTGCATCGCAATTTGCTTTTTTCATCTGGCCAATAAATTGACGAGCATAAGAAGAGAGGCTCTCAACATACCGCCTTTGTCCTTCTGCATATAGGGTATCAAATGCAAGCGAAGATTTACCCGAACCTGAAACCCCCGAAATTACCACAAACTTGCCCCGGGGTAGTTTGACGTCGACGTCTTGGAGATTGTGGGTTCGCGCACCGCGGACCTCTATCCAACCTGCGTCTCCGGGCTTGCCCATTATTTTCATGGGCGAGTCAAGGGTTCTTGAGACCTTGCTTATCTCTCTGGCCCGAAAGGAATTGGCGACTCAAATCGAACTGGGTCGTCACTAACTGGATGTAATAGTTCTAAGGCTGTAGCGTGGAGGGCGATTCTTCCAATCGGGTTGCCTTCTGCGCCGTGTTCCTCATCGCCGACTACTGGCAGCCCTAAATTTGCTAATCCAACTCTGATTTGGTGCCTCCTTCCTGTTTCAATTGTCAGCATGAGGAGGCTTGCTATGTCGTCACTATCCTCTAAACTCCAATGGGTAATTGCTTCTTTTGCGTTGGGTGTTTTTTTGTTCACAGTCCTGACACGTAGGAATTTATCCTCCAATAGCCATTCATGAATTGTTCCTTTATCCTGTTCTGGTTTGCCTTGGACTAATGCGTGATATACTCGATGAACCGATCTTTCCGCAAACTGCTCCTGGAGGTAATCCTTGTGCTGTTTGTGTTTAGCGAAAATCATCGTTCCTGATGTTTCTCTATCAAGGCGATGAACTATGAAGGCCCAAGCCTTTTCGTTTTCTTCTTGGAGATAGTCTACTACTCGTGAATGTAGTGTGTCGGGCTCCATTTTATCAGTAGCTACAGAAAGTAGGCCTGCTTGTTTGTTTACTACAATAATATCTGTGTCCTCAAATAATATTTTGATTCTCGGCTGCCTCTTTTTTGGCATAGGAGGAGGGGTGTTTTTTGCTGCAGATTCCTTGTCTGAAATTGTAACTGTGCTGCCTGCATTAACGATATGTTTTGCCTTATGTATCGGCTTTCCATCAACCAAAACTCTACCCGCGGTAAGCATTTTTCGCAAAGTGTTACGTTTTGAATTTGGAAATTGAAGGGCGACCGCTTCAATTAATTCGATATCTTGTTCGAATTTCATAACAATGCCTCACAAAAGGATTACCTCAACTGTATCTCCAATCGAATAGTCAAAACCCGGTTGTAGAATAACCAATGCTTCGCTTAACGCCATACTAGCTATATTTCCTGAGCCCTGGTGAATTTTCTGATGTGCGAATAATCCATCCTTGCCAGACTCGATACTAACTCTTCGAAGCGTCAAACAATCTTTTGTTGATTTTACTTTGGTAGCTAATTTTGCTGTTGCTCTTGGTTCGTGAGGGCCATTTGCCATCGTGGCATTTCTAATCCATGGCGCCACCAACATTCGGAAAACTACGTGGGAACTTACTGGGTTGCCAGGTAATCCGAAAATAGGAGTATTATTCCAAGTCCCAAAAAGTGGAGGAGAACCGGGGCGGAGTTTTACTCTCCAAAAATGAAGGTCGCCTTCGTCTTCCATTATCTTACGAACCAGGTCCCATTCTCCCATGGAAACCCCGCCGTTTGTCAGAATTAGATCGTATTCCTTGGCTGCTGAATTCAGGGTTTTTCTTAGATCGTCTAATGTGTCTCCAACGCAATGAAGTCGTGTTGGTTCGTGCCCTAGCCATTTAACTAAACCAGATATTCCAAAGGAATTAGATTCGTATATCTCGCCCCTTTCGAGTTTTTGACCCGGTTGCTTTAACTCGTCTCCTGTGGAAATTATCGCTATTTTCAATCTCTTGATTACTGGGATAGAAGAGTGCCCCATCGTTGCACAAAGCCCGACCCTAGAGGGGGTTAGAAATGCCCCTGCACTAAGTGCTACCTCGCCCTTTGTGAGATTTTCACCCTTCTTGCGAATGAAATGTTTAATTGAAGGCTGTTGTAGTGTAACAAAGCCTGCTTCAGTTGAAGTTAATTCGACTTGGAGTATTGAGTCCGCTCCTTTTGGGAGAGGTGCGCCGGTCATTATTCGAACCGCTTGGCCGGGTTTGATGAAAATATTATCCTCTTGGCCTGCTGCTTGAATTGTTCCAATTATTTCTAATTTTGAAGGAGCGGCGGTTGTGTCTTCATACCTCATAGCAAACCCATCCATAGCAGAATTGTCAAACGGTGGGTCATCCACTTTAGACGGTAAGTCCATTGCTAAAATACGATTATGACAATCATCTAAACCAACTCTTTCAACGACTGTTTGTAAGGTTGTTCTCTTACAAATATCAAGGGCTTGCTCGAGTTCGACAAAGTACGGTAGCTCGCCCATAAATTAACCACCATACAGATGGTCTTGAGTTTCTCGGTCAGATATATGAGGCAAAATCCACGATATACCTTAACAAACTGAGTGAAATTGCGCAAAGGAATACTATTGTTACTGCAGATTTTGGAATGTGTTTTATTGCATATTTTGCTCCAAAAAATGCAGATAATAACGCCATTGGCAGGATAATAATTATTGGTAAAATACCTATTGTTTCAATCATTTGCCCTATGTTTTT
>JABIGM010000036.1 GCA_018650165.1 Methanobacteriota archaeon | reverse complement strand
TGTTGTTTCTGCTAGGCCGAAATAGGCCTCACTGTTCGCAATAGATGCAATCTTATCAGAGTCCATAGTTTGCAAATCTTCAATCAATGTCACGATCTTTTCTCTGGTCTTTTTGCTGATTTCGTTATTGGTATACCTACCGGTCAAGTCAGACCTAAGTTGGTCGAGTTCTTCGAATAGTGATTCAATATCATAGTAGTATGCTTGGACAAGAGATTGAAGGTAATTCAGTTCCTTGATTTCTTCTTTTGAAAGTTTATTCGAGCGACGTAAAACTTGAACCCATCTAAAGGCATCAGGAAGTAAACCTGCTACAAGATTGGTTTGTAGCAAAGCGAGGACTGCAAGTAATATAGCCCCGAAACCAACCGTTTGAGTAATAGTTTCTGTATTTCCAGAAAGTAGTGAATCTATGTATGATTCTTCTTCAGAACTTGATTCATCTTGGGTTTCTTGTTCAGGCTCTTCTTCTATTACGGCTGACCCATTTACTTCGTCATATTGATCTGCTATTCCATCGCCGTCTCCATCTGGGCAGCCAAAGATGTCATTCGCAGTAGAGTTGCCTGAAATAGTTGGGCAATGGTCAGCTAATTCTGCATTCTCAACAAATTCTCCGGGGAAATCAATCACGCGTGTAGAGTTCCAAGATGAGTTACCCCAATTGTCGCCATATCCATCACCATCTGTATCTGCCCATTGCGTAGATACATTCGTGAATTGGTCAGGATTATTTCCTGAGAGGTTATCTCCATATCCATCACCATCTGAATCATTTGTTTGAGTTGCGTCGCCCGGGAATGCGTCTTGTAAATCTAAGATTCCATCATCATCAGAATCGATGAAATTGTCAACCAAAGGATATTCATCCGCATTATCGCCAATACCGTCACCGTCTGAATCTGTGGATTCATTTGCATTATCAGGGAAAGCATCTGAATTATCTCCAACACCGTCACCATCTCTGTCATTGGTTTCATTGGCATCGTCAGGGAAAGCATCTGCATTATCACCAACACCATCTCCGTCAGCATCGAATTGTTCCATGCTATTTACTGGGAAAGCGTCGGAGTTGTCGCCAACCCCATCACTATCTGTATCGTGAGTTTCACTGGCATCGAACGGGAATGCATCGAATGTGTTAGCATATCCATCTCCATCAGAATCAAGGCAACCTCGGCCAGGCATAGTCGAATTCCCTGCTTCTGATGGGCAATTATCGGAGTTGTTTCCTAGAGGATTATCGCCAAAACCATCACCGTCTGTATCGTTCCATTGACTAGAATCTGAAGGGAAGTGGTCCGGGTTGTTTCCGCTAAGATTGTCTCCGTAACCGTCTGAGTCAGAATCTGTACACTGTGTAGTATCGTAAGAGAATTCATCAGCATTTACTCCAGATGGATTATCTCCACATCCATCATCATCATAATCACTGAATTGACTAGGCTCATTAGGGAATGCATCTCCTGAATTGCTGTATCCATCACCATCTGAGTCTGGACATCCTGTTTGGTCAATTGTGGAATCTCCGTAGGTTTGAGGACAATCGTCAGAGGTGTTTGGAATGCCATCGCCGTCTGAATCATATGTTTCATATTCGAAGCTTACAGGAAGATTGACGTTTGATCCGTTTTCCAGCCAAATTACCAAATCTACTACTTCTCCATCGATATTACCTGGTGGAGATGAAAATGTGATCGTCTCATCATCTAGTACCGTACCAGTTACATTTCCATAGCCTACAAACTCGATTGACACCTCACCGAGAGGGTCGTTCGAATTTACGATGTTTTGTATCATCTTGAGGTTTGAATTTGTATCATCGTAGTATGAAATGTAGATGTTATCATTTGCATCGATTGTAAGAGATGGGTGCATTCCTCCAGATTCATCCAAAGTAGAGGAACTCCAAGAAGTACCATCGTAATATGCATACTTCAATTCTTGATTTCCATTATCGTAGTATGCCACGTGGATATTATCCTGAGAATCAATTTCAATTGAAGGGTACTTGCCTACATCGCCAGTACTATCCAAAACTGTGTTCTGCCATAGGTTAGATTGAGTGTTGAAGTCTGCATACTTCAAATCGCCATTGTCTTCATCATAGTAGACAATGTGCTTGGCATCATTGGAATCTATTGCTATAGATGTACCATTATCAATCTCACCTGAACTTCCAGAATCTACAGTCGGTGTAGTCCAATAACCGCCACTCTTGTAACCTATTTCGACACGGTCGTGTGTTTCAGACACATGAGAAAAAAATGGTTCATTGTTTGAATCAAGCGCAATAGAAGTCCATTCTCCCGTGATATATCCCCACTCAACTATTTCATCTACCCAAGTTCCCCCGCTTGCTGATTTAGCAGCATACTTAAGGTCAGAATTTCGGCCCCAATAAGAAACATGAATCAAATCATTTGAATCAATTACTAGCGAGGAGTACATACCCGCTTGGCCAGTGCCTCCATCGTCGATTGTACTTCGACTCCACGAGCCAGCGACATTTGTCGCATACTTTAGGTCCCAAGAATTTAGGTTACCGTAAGAGATGTGTACATTATCGTTGGAATCTACGTCAATTGATGTGTATCTACCAATGTATCCCCCGCCGTTGTCTATTGGATAGTTAGTCCAAGTTCCACCTGCATTGGATGCGTACTTTAAATGCCCATTTGTAGCATCCCGATATGAAATGTGAAGTTCACCATTGGAATCGACTGCTACTGATGAGAATTTACCTACATCTGCAGAATAATCAATTGTGAAATTTTCCCAATTACTTTCTTCAAAATATGATGAAAGGCCGGTAGTCGTTAATGTGAGGTTTGTCCCTCCAGTATGCGGTCCTGTTGTAGGAGATAGTGTCCAAGTTGAGAACTCATCGCTTCTCGAGTTATCCGTACTATTTTCGAGAATGGGACTTTGCGTCATAATGGGCGAAAACATCACGCTTAGCATTGTTGCAGCCAATAGGCAAGAAATCAATACAGGCGACCTTACCAACTTCTGCATAAACCCCCCCTGAAGAGTTCAAGAATTAACTATATGGTAACGGCGATGTAACTAATAATTGAAATCAGTGATATATTAGCAACGAATCGTAGGGTTGGTTAGATATGGAAATTGAATGCGACCCAGTTTATGCCAAGGTTGACGATCTTCTAGAGGTTTTGACAAAATCAAAGTCTTTACACATTCTTTTGGTACTGCATAAAGCAAGTGGTTCACTGATTTTCACTAAACTAAAATCTAGCGTGGATTCATCGGGGACAACCGTTTCAAGACGGTTGAATGAACTTGAAGAATATGGGTTAGTGAAGCGCGAGGTAAGTGATTCAAAGTCGATTTCCTACAAATTAACAGAAAAATCAGAATCACTAGCACCGATTATTCAATCGATGTATGACTGGTGTCTAACGAATTAACGATAATCAATTTTGATTGCCTCCACCTGAGATAGGAATAGGCAGGAATTGAGGTTGAAACAACTGCAGAAAACCAGCAGATAAGAGTGCCAACAATAATTCCATATTCTGGTAACGCCCACGGCGCAATCAGTGAATAAACAGCCACTGAAGAGCCCCCTAACATCATTGGCCCTGCTGCGCCTGTTGGAACATCAGAGCCTTGAGCCATCCATAATGCTACCATTGTAGTCAAGAAAATCGCTGGGAAAACTGAAGCTAAGCCAGCAATGATTGGCTGGCCCATACTGGATGATTGAACTGCAATTCCGATGGCAGTTGCAGCAGCCAATCCGCGCATCATTAGTACCTTCACTGTTACAGAATTCGTTCCCTTTGGTGCTTTTTGTGGAACCCAGGTCATCCAGATACCAAGCCCAAGTAACGCAACCAATCCGGCAACACCAACAGCATTCTCTGAAAAATAATTGAGAGCCTCTGTTAATGAAATCGTCATCAGTATAGCCAAAACAGACCAGAATCCAAGTGAAACCACTGTCATTTGAGCGAGCGTTACTCCTTCTTTCATTCTAGGATAAACAACCCAAGAAGCAACGAAAAGAGCATTGAGTAGCATCCAAAATGGAATCAGTGACATGCTGGTAGCAAGATCATCAGAACCTCCTTCAACATACATTCCGATTGTTGCTGGAACGATGGTTGTAGGAAGAGTACCAAGTATTCCTCCAATGATTCCACCCCATTTCTCAATGGCTACAGTGACTAGAATTGCCACTATGCCGGCGAATAAAGCAGCTAGAAGTACAGAGTACACTAACCGCTTCGAAATGCATTACCTGTATTGTTGTTTGTTAACAATTCAAATGAATCGATTCAGCCTAGTCTGCAAGCGTTCCATGCCGCCTCCAGCCCATTGCTTCTTCATTTCACCATTGACATAGATTGCATTGAATGGTAATACGTCAACATTAGCAACCCAATCATGAGCGATCTTGAATCGACCATATCCTGGCTTATCGAGAAGAATCTTTCCGATTCTGACACCTTCTGGAATTTCGTGGTTCAGCAGTTCAACTGTCCACTCTTCACAGGCTGCACAGTCGGTTTTACCCAACATCAATACAGCGATTGGCGCAGATAGAAAATCTTCCCAGTCCTTTGGACCGAGCATCTCCATTTGAATCACCTAATCAAGCAGCGAAATCGTCGCCTTTCTTCCAGTTAGCACCACATAGTCCACCGACTTGTTCAGCCTGGCAGGTACGTAGAACTTCAGCAGGTGATCTTCCTGCATCCATTCCGTTGATTGAATACATTCTGACAACCCCTTCTGGGTCTACAAGAACAGTACCGCGGAATCCACAGCCAAGAGCTGCGTTCATCATGTTGAAATCATTGGTAACTCTGTGTGTAGTGTCACCGATAACTGGATGAGTAACTCCGGCAGGGAATGTTGCAGAGTCTGCGAACCAAGCCTTGTGGCTGAAATATGAATCTGTAGAACATCCAATTACGGTGATTCCGTCGTCTTCAAAGTCTTCCTTTAGTTCTTCAAAACCTACAATTTCTGTTGGGCAGATGAATGTGAAATCGAAAGGATACCAATAAATTAGGTACCACTTTCCAGCCAGACTTTCACTTGACATAACTGTCTTTTCGCCATTATCGTATACCGCTGCACTCCATTCCGGAGCTGCCTTTCCAATCATGTTACCCATGTTGATTCCTCATTTGGGCCGAAGAGCATCACCAATAAGAAGGTGTGGCTACATTATTCGAACGTCTTGAGATGATTTCATCCATTAATTTGACCATCGTCTGATTGGTCATTAGGTTCACTCATGTTACCAATTTCGCCTCCATCATTAACCCTGCCACCATCTAAATCTGTATTTTTGGAATCTGTACATCACTATCTGGAGAAATGTTAATATTTTTTTCCGCGTGGCCTCATTCTATGCAAACATCGACTCCACAGAGTATTGAAGTTGATTTACAATTGGATGACGCTGATGTAAATGAAGTGGTATCTTGGCCGGAAACCAGTTCTAAGTGGATTATAATTTTGGGAGTCGCTAGTTTTTGGTTGATGTTACTCATTATGTCGGTTCCTTGTTTGTACTATGCCATTAAGGAGAGAAATATGACTCTCGCACATCCGGGACATCCGGGCACTGAACTTGCTCAAAAAACAGTGGTTATTAGTTGGGTAATTGTTACAATGCAAGTAGTAATACTCATTTTACTAATCTCAGGACAATTGGAATTTTTACTTTGAACTGGTTGTGGTGCAATCTAACATGAATTACTCAAATGGGTCGAGATTAATCAGTTGTTCAACATCGATTCTCTTGTATCCACGTTCGTCAGCATCTTTGCCGGCGCGAACTAACATTCTGCGAATCCATCCAAGCATCATCAAATCCTTCATTTTGTCTAATGAATCAATAAACCCAGCTGGATTACTTCCTAATTGAGCGTGCTCTCGGATGTTTTGTCCGGTCTCATCTACAACTTCGTAATACAATAGGAGAAGTTCCTCGACTGCAGCATCTGTAATCGGCATTCCCCCAAAAGAACGAGCCAATTTTCTCAAGACCATTGGCGTTAGAGCAGAGCCACTAACCTGCCCCTCTAGAAGGTCTTCTTCTACCTCTTTAGGAGGTGCCATTTCACTATTTGTTTCATCGATTACCGGAATCGTTGCCGTTTGAATATGCCGTGGTTTAATCGTGTTAACTCGGTCTTTTGATGCAGCCATTTCGGCGTTGTTTAGTGTACGTTTTAGATAGGTCTCTAGGTGTTCAATTCCCGCTTGAACTGCCTCTGAGCCTACGCTCTCTAAATCCGATAATCTTTCAATCATCAATTCTCTAGTACGATTGTAATTTAGTCGAGTGCGGTTAGTATCGTCCAATGTCTTCTTGTCGGGAGTTGCTGAAAGAGTTGCAGACTCCATCGCTGGAACCATACGGTCGATTTCTGCAACAAGCATCTCTACAAGTTGTTCTTTTACGGCACCTGAGAGGCGCATTTCTGTAAAACCAGAGGATACGAACCCAATATGACTTGAAGAATACGGTTTGGCCATTTCACTCCACCAGTCCGTCCTCACGGCCGATGGCTTGTGAGACTTCCCATGCATGGAAACATTCATGACCGCCCAAAAATCCACCAGCTTCTCTTGCTGGACCGATGAATTCTGAGGCACAATATTGGCAAAACACTTGAACGATAATTTCATTGAAATATGTGCCGTTTGAAGTAACTCTCTTTGCGATTCTTTTTCCTACATCAGACTCATCCCAGTCTGTCATTTTCTCTGTGAAATCTTCATCTAAAATTATTTCATTACTCATAATATCACCATTCTGTAATCCAAGGAACAGCCCCATCCATTGTGATTGGACGCATCCCCTCTTCATCTCTAACCCAGGTATCTTCGCTGCCAATACTACCATCCGCATAAACTACCTTAGGCTCGATTGCCATTGTTCCACCTATTGGCAACGGGCGGTCAAACCCTTCTGCGACCACAGGGGATTCATCTAACTGAAGACCAACTGAATGGCCGAGGAAACGGGATTGGTCTGGCGCCATTCCCATCAGATTATCACCGTGACCAAACTCTTCTGCCAAAGCAAGCCCTTGCCTCCAGGCTTCTGAACAGTCAAGGCCTTGATCTAGAATATCAACTACAACCTCCTTCACAGCCACCATGTCTTCTAAGCGCTCCTGCCATTGTGAAGAAAGTGAACCTGCGACAAACATTCGCGTTGCATCAACAACATATCCGCGATGCAAATGTACCAAATCGACGAGTACGGGTTCATTCGCTTTGATTGTAGAAAAACCGCTACCCATCGAAGCCATCGGATGTGGCCCAGTTCCTCCAATTGCAGAATCAAAAAATGATGGTATCCCTCCTGCGCGACCTGAAACAATTACCCCTCTATCGCATTGTAATGGGAAACGTCTCATCTGCACATTTCCACCAAATCCAGCGGCTCTACTAACTGCCTCTGCTGCCGCAACTAATTCGATTTCAGATACGCCTTCACCACCGAGGGTTTCTACTGCCTCGAACATTGCTAATTGAATTTCTGCGCCTTCTGCCATCATTTGCAATTCCCAAGCACTTTTGACTTCGCGTTGAGTATGGACAATTGAGGTACAATCTTCTGTTGCTCCCGTTTTCTCAGCAAAATTTGATGCAAAGCCGTGTGGAAGTTCCCCGAATTGCATTGCAGGTGTGCAACCAATTTCTTCTGTGAATTGGGCCATGCGAGGAAATGTTTCCACGGTATGGGGGGAGTCGCTGCCACCTGATTCATACTTCGCTCTTGCTAATGAGCGGCGTACAAAGAGTCGTGCATCCCCTTCTGCTGTAACCAGAAGAGTTCCGTTTTGACGCCCCCCTGTGTAGTAGTACAAATCGACTGGTGTTTGAATAAGTGCACCTTTGAGGCCTGATTCTCTCAAACTTGAAGCAAGGCTCGATTGCCTTGTCTGAAGTTCACCGACTGGCACTCGCCAATCTTCGCCCTCAGGACCAACCAGTGCGGGTAGGTCATCCATCATCAGGCCACCCTGCAGGCAATAGTTCAAAATGACTCGCATTGACGGAGGAATGTGTATAAACTAACACTCGTTCGGCATAAACATGCATACAGCAACAAAAGTAATGCTTATTTTAGGTGGAATAACTACAGCAATTGGAATAATAATGTTCGTAGTGGGCGGAATGGGAATGAGTTTCGACCCAATGGAAGACAACCTATACGAAGGCAAGAATGGCTCTTTGAATGGAGACGCTGAAGTTTGGTACGGTGTTTACACTGAAGCGAGTTGTGACTCGGCAGAGGTCACTATAACCAACAGCTCCGGCAATGAAGTGGTCACTACAGATGGCTGGATCAGCTACTGTGACGAGGATGAAGAATTAGGAGTAAATTACCTCGGTGGGTGGTATGCTGATAGTTCAGATACTTACACCATTGAATCGAATGTAAACATTGCAATCGCTGATGAAGGCGAATATCTCGAAGAAGCAGTAGGTGGATTCTTTGCAATGATTGGTTCATTTGGAATCTTATGCTGCGGCGGAATATTCCTTCTTCTTGGTGGAATATTTGCTCTAACTCTGAAATCTGGCGGAGGTGAAGTTGTTGTTGTTCAACAACAAATGGCACCAATGATGGGCGCTGCTCCTGCGGCTACTCAAATGGCTGCTCCTCAATACGAGCAACCAGTTCAGTATCAACAACCGCCTCAAGGCGGAATGTAATTACTCACTTTGAGCAATTACAGGCACATAGGCTTCGGTCATTGCTAGTCTATCTTCAGCGATAGCGCAATACTCTGCAGACAAGTCACAACCAATGTATTTGCGTCCACTCATTTTAGCTGCGACTGCGGTTGTACCCGATCCTAAGAACGGATCTAATACCACGTCACCTGTGAAAGTAAACATCTCGATGCAACGTTTTGGTAATTCAACCGGAAACGGCGCTGGGTGATTGACTCTTTTTGCAGACTCGGTAGGGAACGACCAGATCGATTTGGTTTGCTGGATGAATTCGTCACGACCAATAGTATCAATCCTTCCTTCAGCCCTCTCGTTTTTGGTTCGTGGAAGTTTGTAATCTCCCTTGGAGAACAACAAGAGATACTCATGTATATCTCGTAAACATGGATTTGATGCAGACTGGAATGACCCCCATGCGCAAGATGAGCCTGCACTTGCAGATTTATCCCATATCACTTCGCCACGATGCATGAAACCAATTTCGTGCATTATCAGATTAATATGGCTGGATAAGGGAATGTATGGTTTGCGGCCCAAATTAGCCACATTTACTACCATACGTCCACCTGGAGCAAGAACACGGTAGCACTCAGCGAAAACCTCGTGCAACAAACTAAGATATTCTGCCAAAGACAAATCTTCATCATATGCTTTAGATGCATTATAGGGTGGAGATGTTACAACAAGATGAACACAGTTATCTGGAATTGGCATCGACTTTGAATCTCCATTGATTACAAGATTTTCTAATTCTGGTGGGAATTCTACTGTTTCTCCCACGTCTCTTTGAGAAACTAAGTCATCATACATTCTTGCGCCATAGTAGACCGAAGAATCGTGACCTTCACGTTTCGATACACCGAATGAAGAAGTGGTAGTTTTTGCACGTTTACGAGGACCTTCCAATGGGTTCTCGCGCGCCATGCTTACCATCGTTCAATATGGGTATATGAGATTTCGCGCTTTGGTTAGGTATAGGACGCGCGTTTGGACCGGTCGTATCAAAAACCGTAAGCGAGTCGGATTGACTGATGGCAAAGGTCCTCAACCTCGATGAGGTCGACCTCGACGGGCGCACTGTATTGGTGCGCGTAGACATCAATTCTCCTATGGACCCTGAAAGAAATGTCTTCCTAGATGATACTAGAATTCGGTTGATTATACCGACATTGAATCGACTTTCTAAATCTAAAGTTGTAATATTGGCACATCAATCTAGGCCTGGTAAAAAGGATTTCACATCCACAATAGGTCATTCAAGAGAGTTAGGGCGCTTGCTTGGTCGAAATGTCAAATGGGTTGATGACATCTATGGTAAGAAGGCCCTTACGGCAATTGAAAGTCTTGAAAATGGCGAGTTGTTAATGCTGAACAATGTACGTATGGATGAAGAAGAAAATAACGCTAAAGGCGATTTTGTTGCACTTTCTGAAACACGTATGGTACAAAATCTATCTCTCGTCGCTGATGCTTTTGTCAATGATGCATTCGCTTGTGCTCATCGTAACACCCCTTCGATTGTAGGATTCACTAATGCTCTTCCTTGTATTGCTGGAGAATTGATGAATCATGAATTATCAAAACTCGGTCAGGCTTTGGAAAATCCAAAGCGCCCTTGTATTGCAGTTCTTGGTGGAATCAAGGTAGATGATTCTGTGATTGTAGCCGATAACATGCTTCGTGGCGATATTTGTGACCATATATGGGTCACTGGCGGAGTTGCAAATCTATTCCTATATCTTTCGGGAATTGATCTTGGAGAAGTAAACATCACCTTCCTAAAAAACGAACTTAAAGATAATTGGGACAGCACAATCGCTACAGCAAGCAAGCTCCTCGTAGACTTCCCTGAATGTATAATCATGCCAAGTGATGTCGCGCTAAATCTAGAAGGAAGTAGAGCGGATTATTCGCTCGAACAGTTGCCGATTGAGGCACCTATCTTCGATTTGGGAATTACCAGTATTCGTGCTCTTTCAAAGGCGATAAAAAGTGCCGGAACAATCATTCTCAATGGACCAGCAGGTGTATTTGAAATGTCAGATTTCGCTTTAGGAACTGTCGAGATGCTAAACGCATGTGCGGAGAGTGAAGGGTATGCCGTAATGGGCGGAGGTCACACTGCAACTCTAGTCAATCAGCGTGGATTAATCGACAAGATGGGGCACGTTTCAACAGGTGGCGGCGCAAGT
>JABIGM010000034.1 GCA_018650165.1 Methanobacteriota archaeon | reverse complement strand
TGGAGGTGGGGGTGCAATTACTCCAGGTAAAGGTGGAGGTGGAGGTATTGTTACTGGCTGTTCAATCGCTGGGGGAGGGGTCGGTTCGGAAATTGTTTCTATTTCCTCGCCAGGCGCGTCAACTTCTACTTCGGCCTCTACTTCTGGTTCATTTTGTGGCTCATCTTGTGGCTCCGCTTCTATGACAACCGGTGAAACTGCTGCTGCTTCGATTTGGGCCAGAGGGGATTGGTTGGTTTCTGGCCAATCCGGATCTGCTGTAGGGTCATTCGTAGATTCCGCTTCTTGTACGGCTTCAGGTGGTGCCGGAATTACTTCTACAACCGGTTGCTCTGGAGCAGGTTGTACTGCTTCAATAAATGCTGCTTTTTCTTCTGCTGCTGCTTGCTCCGCTTCTTGTTTTGCATCCCGTTCAGCACTAAATCGCTCTGCGATTAAATCGGACCTCGCATCAAGGATGTCCGTATCCAACTCTTCGCCACGAAGTACTGCAATCATTGCATCATCAACTAAATCCATTGAAAGATTGGTCAATTCCCTATTTGAACGCCAGCGGTTAATGTAGAACGGATGATTACCTGAATTGGTTGAAACTACAAATCTTTCAGGGTCCATTAATTGCATTAGTGCAAGCAATGCTGCAACAGTAAATGGAATTAGGAATAATGAACTTATCATAAATGATGAAATCAGTGTTGCGCCACTAATCACCCACCATAATCCCTTGAAATCATCAAGCCAATCTAATCTTTGGTGTGAGAATCCTGTGTATGAGTCTCTCCTAGTTGCTAATACATCCTTGATTGCGGGCGAGGCCCCGATTCGCTCGACTCGCACGACTCTAACTAAATCAGAATCTGCTAATATCGAAAGTGTATGGTTGCCACATGATGACTCTTTCAATACAAATTCATTCATATCTAGGCCCGCTCTTACGCCATGAGCTCTCATTCGTGGAGGTCCGTCTATCCAAGATTGGAGCGTTCCACTAAATCCTGCAATTAGGCCTGCGCCAGCGGCGACTAATGCCATCCAAAATCCCTGGCCCCATTCGAAGTCGGTTTTTTCAATTTCTGGTAACATCAGCCACCAACTTAAAACCGAAAGACCAACCAATATACCGCCGATTGCTGAAATTATATTTGGGACTCTTTGACCCATTCCAATCATCGAACGGACTTGCATAACGGTTGCAACTAGTAATATTATGCTACTAAGAATCAACATGATTATTGCAACAATTCCTGCGTCGTGGTAATCTTTTATTGCACTACAATGCTCTTCGATTAATTCCCCCTCTGGGTCCTTACAATCATCATCGTAAATAGATTCAAAAGACTCCGTATCGACATCGTCGTTTGCCGTATTATCTACAGTCCGCTCAGTCAGACTGAAGCTATTTGTAAATGAGAAATCTCCTACTTCTAGAGTTGTGGTTCGCCATGATTCGTTAATTATCGAATTGGACGCTAAAACAAGTGCAAATACAGTCAACGCAAGAGCCAACTGGGCTCCTGATTTGTTCTCTACAGAAACTGCTGATGCAGCCATCGCTGCGGGTGAAGTGTCATCGCCCATGCGCGGGGATGAACTCTGTCCGCTGATGAACATTCACCTTGGTGAACCGCTCAAGCATGCTTCTCGGTAAGCCAAGCCTTGACGTCATCGCGAGATGCGAATCCTTTGCCTTCCTTGGTACCGATAACTGTTTCAATTGCTGCTTCTGAAGCGATGTCAAGAATCCTGTCGCTGACTGCTCCATTGAATACAATTGCAACTGCGCCATCTGCTTCTACTGCTGCTGATGCCAGGCTTTTGGGTCCGACTGCTTCAGAAATAGTTCCATCCACATTTACAAACACTGCATTGTTAGCTTTCAAGTCAGCAATATGGTCAAAGTATTCGTGTACTTCAGCCGGTGCTTCTTCTGCTGCTGCTTCTTCCAACCATGCATCTGAACCTTCGCTAGGAGTATCGGCAGGTAGTTTTGCTGCAAACTTAGCAGTTTCGACCTTTTGTGAAAGACACTTAGTTGCTGTTTTCTGTGGAAGTAATTCCCACTCTTGCCCAACTGGTGCTTGCGCAACGAAGTGTATCTTTATCATTTCATTGAGTTGGCGGAATAACATTTCTCCTCCGCGATCTCCATCAATTGCTAGGATGACATTTTCTTTAGTTGCTGCTAGTTCTACCAGCTCTTGTTTGATATTACCTGCGCCGTCACAAGAAATTGCATTCTTGACGCCGAAATTGAGAAGGTTACGAACATCATTGCGTCCTTCTACAATAATCAGCGAATCGCTAGTTTCTACATTTGGACCACAAGTCAAACCGTGGTAGTTCTTTGCTGTACCAACTGTAAGTACGCTTCGAACTTCTTCGATTACTGTCTTTGTAGCTGCATCGCCAGAATTGACCATGACCAACAACAGATCTTTTGCACGGTCTATTACCGCGTTAACCTTAGTTGAGCGTACATCTTGAATTTCAGAAACTGTAATCTTGGCTGCACACGGGCCAATTCTGTCTATTGTTTCGAGACTAGATGCAATAATTGCGGTCTCTACATTGTCCATACTACTTGGAATGAGAATTTGACCGTTCACTTTACCGCCACTACTTTTCACTTCGACATCGACGTGGCCGATTCGAGCGGTGCGTTGTAGTTTGCGTAGTTCTAGATCATCTCCGAGCAGACCTTCGGTCTGCCCCATAATTGCGCCAATTATATCCTTGCGTTGGACGTTTCCATTTACCTTTAGGTCTGCTTTAATGAGGTACTTCATTGCTTTGCTAGATTTGCCAGCGCCGCCTTTAGAACCCCCTCCGTTGTGTTTTTTTACCATAGGAATCTCTCCTTATTCTCAGCCTTTACACTCTCCTTTCAATGTGCCTTCGGCATATTTCCAGGGTGGCCGCTTGCTCCAAAAAGGGGCATTTATGTGGCCGTGAATCGGATTTGAACATACCTTCGGACTCGCCCCTCCTTCTTGAACCCTGTCACGGAAATAATCGATGTATTTCGATTTCAATGCCAATCAACGAGGTTCAAGTGTAAGACGGTTCTCGCCGAGTTGTGAGCGGCGATAGTGTTGGGGCACTTGATGTGTTTAGGACAACCGTAGAGGTTATGCTTCATGATGGTGTTTTGACACGTGAAGAAAAACGCCTAATCATCAAACTGGCCAATGCATTAGGCCTTTCTGCGGATGAACCAACTGAAATATATTCTGCCATAAGAGAAGGCATTGTAACTCCGCCGGGGCGCGATGTTACTCCAAACGAACAAAGATTGGTTTATGAGCGGGTTTTCGAAGTTGCGATTGTAAATGCATCTCTTTCGAAGGATGAATTCGCTGTTTTAGCACACCTTAGACAAGAATTCGATATTGACGATGAAGACCATGCGCAGATTGAAGCTAATTTGCGAGATATGATTAGACAGAAAACAGAGGATGAGAATGTCGTTAACAAATTGCTTGGTACTTTGAAAGATAGTGTGTCTTTGGTTGGAAGCCTATTCGATAGCGTACGAACAAAAAGTGCTTGAGGTGAATCTGTGATCGATGACCTCGATAGGTTATTTGATGAAGGTTTACCGAAAGGTAGGAAGGTGCTACGTTTTATCAAACGGGCATATGATTGTGGAGCCCAGGGCCTGGTTAACCGTTCTATTACCGATAAATTGCTTCTTCAAAGCGGCCTATCGTTCCACATCGGAACCGACGACCCTACCATGAGGAGAATTGCCTCTTGGATTCTAACAAATTACCCTAGCAGATCTGATGAATTGGTCGCTCGCCTATGGAAGAGGTGCGGAAGAGAGGATGTCAAATTAATTGGGTTACTACTTGCGAATATCGAAGGGGACGCGTGGTGTAAAATGCTAGAATTGGTCGATAAGGCGCTTCCAATTGACCTCGTGCTAGAAATGGCTGAAGAAATCAAACGCTCCGGCCGCCCAATACCATCGGCTTCGATGTTGAAGGAGTGGAATGCCAGCAAAGTCCAGAAACAAAACGTCATGCTGATTGCATCCTTAGACATGAGAGATGAATTTGTTGAATTGGTTCAAAGTGCCCCGCCGGGCGGAGAATTATTCGAACGTATTCGAAGTCGTTCTCTTGGCGCGTGAGTTTATTGATTACCTTTCAATAAGCATACAATATGGCAGACCGCTTTTTACCAGCAGATGACCCCGTTCTCGAGGAGGTTCTGAACTGGACTGTTACACGTGATGCCCAGGATATCAGGCGTTTGTTAGAATGGCTACCTCAGGCTCGCTCATCAAAAGAAAGGCGCGCTTTGTTATCTAGAGTTCATGAATTACTTGGTGAAGTTGAATTATCATTAGATGGCCTTGATTCGATGCACTGAGGTGTGTTAAATGGCTACTGGAATAATCTTAGCAGGTGGTAAATCCACCCGTATGGGTGAAGATAAATCCATGATTAATTTGAATGTAGAAAGGTTGTCAAACGAATTGAGAAAATCTGGTTGTGAACGAATAATAGTTATGTGTGGCGGGAAAGAAAGGTTCCCATTATTTACAGAAGAATGTGTTGAAGATTCTGCAGAAACTCTTGCAGAGTCGCTTCTTTTTGTCCTTAGCAAAATAAGTGGTAGAGTACAGTTGGCCCCTTGTGATGCCTATTTGGCAGATGCTGAATTGTTTTCAAGAATCGATGGCGTCCCGACTGATGAATTCGGGGGACGGCAGCCTTTGCTAGCAGGTTTTAATGTCGAAATACCACTGGTTCGTTCGTTGCGTATTAGCGAAATGTTTAGCCCCCTTAAGTCGTGTGAAGGAGGCATAAAGGCAAGGAACATCAATACGCCAGAACAACTCAGGGAGATTCAATATCTCCTGCAGAAAGTCGATCGATGACCTCGGGATAGATGCGGTGCTCCTCGACTTTTATTTTTTCAGCAAGAGTCGTTTCGTCATCTGAAGGTAACACTTCGACCGATGCTTGAGAAATAATTGGCCCTGAGTCCATTCCGCTATCAACGAAATGTACTGTACACCCGGACTGGCGTGCTTTGGCAGCTATTGCGTCCCTGTGCGCATGTGCCCCGGGAAAATCTGGTAAAAGAGAAGGATGGATATTCAGCAACCTACCGGCCCAAGGTTTGACAAATGACGGTGTTAGAATCCTCATATATCCTGACAGAATTACTAACTCTACTCCGTGATCAAATAGAACCTGGTTAATCTCTTGTTCGTGAATGAGTCTCCGTTCGTTGAAATCTTCAACTTGAGGTAATGGTACAATTACCGCCGTAACACCCCTTTTTTCTGCTTTAGATAACCCCTCAGCATCTTGTCTATCGCTGATTACCACATTGGTTGTATGAATACAGTTTGATTGCGATTGGTGGCGAAGTAGTGCTTCCATCCCTGAGCCTGAACCAGAAATCAAAACCCCTAATCGCAAAGGATTGCCCGGCGTTCCGACCCGGGGTAGAATCCACTCCTCTGCCATGTCAATCCGATAGCGAGGATGACAAAATGCCTTTGGCTCAATACTATGTTTGATAATGGTGAGATTTTACGCGTAGCATGGGCAATCGTTTGAGCACGGTTGACGCTGTCGTCGAAAAGTATGCTGTAGTCAGTAATCCGGTAAAAAGTCGGATTTACATGGGCCTCGGCTCAATCTTCGTTATCTTCGCTATCGTTGGGATTTGGATACCCGGGTGGCCCACGGTTTCATGGGCGGTACCTGCAGCGTTCTTGTTTTCTTTATCTAATGAAAAATTATTCAGATGGACTCTTACAAATCGTTTCTTCGGCCCTGCGTTATTTGAATACTATGCAACAGGCAAAACCCTGCTTCGCCATGTAAAATTTATAATTGTAGGAATGATTGGTCTAATGACTTCGATTTCGGCATACTTTGTTTGGTATGTGTCCACCAAAGGAAGTGGTATTTTACTTGGGCCTTCGACATGGGATGGTAAGGACCAGTACGCATTTGGAGCCATTACGATACTGGTTGTAGGGATTCTAGGAATGGTCTATGTTACAACTATGGTCAAATCACGAAAGTGATTCTGGAATTTCATGCTTAACTTTGTTTGCTGTATCTTGGGCACACTTGGTGTAGACATTAGGGACAAGGCCGTGAAAGATACATCGGACTGCACCGATTAAGAAAATAAATGACATTTTCCACGCGCCGTAGAGGTGTGAAAAATATCCTTTCCCTATATCCTTTAAATGCCCCATAAGGGTACCTCGAATGCAATCACTTAACTAATGACCTCATAGTTTATCGATTATGTTGGTTAATGACGGAAGAGCCTGTGTCCTGTAAATAGCATTGAAATTCCCCTAGCGTTCGCTTCATCGATTACTTCCTGGTCTCTAATCGAACCGCCAGGTTGTACAATAGAAGATGCTCCGGCTTCAGCAGATTGTTCAATTCCATCTTTGAAGGGGAAAAATGCATCGCTTGCCAATACACACCCTTCGCCACGGGCACCGGCGCGGCGAGCAGCGATTTTTACCGCTTCGACGCGGCTTGTTTGACCCGGGCCGATTCCTACTGTTGCTAAGCCTTGTACCATTACGATAGCGTTTGATTTTACTTGTTCGCATACACGTACGGCGAATTTCATAGAAGCGATCTGCTCTTCTGTGGGGGTTTTTTCTGTAACCACTTTTGCTTTAGTCCAATCAATAACTGGTGGTTCCTCTGTTTGTACTAACCATCCGCCTTCAATCGGTTTACGGATGGTCTTTCTCGGAAGTGGGGTTAAACGATGATTGGGGGAATCAATTGTAAGGATCCTTCTGTTTTTCTTGGCCATTAATATGTTCTTAGTGCCTTCATCATAAGCCGGTGCCATCAATACTTCAAGAAATAGTGGTGCAAGTGCTTGAGCCAACTCCATCGTCACGGGTTCGTTTACACAAATGATTGAGCCGAATGCACTCTCGGGGTCGCTTGCTAAGGCTGCTTCATAGGCTTCTAATTGGGTCGCTCCTAAAGCGGCGCCACAGGGATTGTTGTGTTTGACAATTACACAAGCATGTGGTGTTTTTGGCCACTCATCTGTCGATAGTGCACGACACAGACGAAGGGTCGCGTCGGCATCTGAATAATTGTTGTAACTCATTTCTTTACCGCCTTCAACGTGAGCAGTGACTAGGGTTTCGCCATCATTAGCGCCTGGGTCGACATAGAGGGCTGCTGCTTGGTGTGAATTCTCCCCATACCTCAGCGTCTGCATTCTATGTGCAGCAGCAGTCATGGTCTTTGGTAGGAGTTTGGCTTGCTCGTCTTTATCATCACTGTCTTCGGGCAGGCCAACCCAGCGACTAGCCAATTCGTTAGCAATTGCTGAATCATAAGCAGCTGTATGTTCGTAGGCCTTGAGGGCTAATTCCCTTCGCCTTTCTAAAGAAACTGTGCCTGATTTCAAATCTGAAACTATTGACTCGTAGTCAATTGGGTTGCAAGCAATCACTACATTACGATGATTCTTAGCGGAGGCTCTAACCATTGTTGGCCCGCCAATATCCACCATTTCTAGGAGGGTTGGGTCGTCCAGCGGGGGTTTTGTTGCCGCAGCATCACTAAACGGATACAGGTTACATGCAACGATTTCAATCATGGTATATCCAAGTTCTGAAAGGCCCTTTGCATCATCTTCCCTTTCCAATCTACATAATAATGGGCCATGGATTGCAGGATGTAGAGATTTGACTCTACCATCGAAAATTTCAGGATGACCAGTTACATCAGATACTCCAATTACATCAAGCCCTGCTTCTCGTAATTTACGGGCAGTTCCGCCAGTTGATACTAATTCATAGCCAAGTTCTGAAAGGCCTTTTGCAAATTCAACAATCCCGGTCTTGTCGTAAACAGAAAGCAAAGCCCGGGGACGGGAGGTCGGCTCCATGATAGTACCCGTTAAGGAAGCGATAGGTGTTAGTCTCATGAACGTGCCGCATCAATCGCCACGTGCTGAAATGACTTGGTCTACACGTAGTAGGCCACATGCTGATTCACACGCAGCAGAAATGGAGTGTTCAATATTGTATGAAGGCAGCCATACTCCTTCAATTGTACCTGGAACTCCAGATTGCGTAATTCCTGCTGAATTATTTCCTGAGCGTTGGAGTGAACGCAACTCTAGCAATGCATCGATTCTATCAGTTCCAGTATTCGTTGCCAATGCTGCTGGTATTGCCTCGAGTGCTCTGCTAAACGCTTCCATAGAAAGTCGCTCTCGACCTGAACAACTCTCGGCTACCTCACGTACACGCAATGATGCGGCCATGTGTAAACTACCGCCGCCAAGAATTACCAAGTCTGTTTCTTTTGCCAAGCAGGTTGAGCGGAGTGAATCGAAAAGGCCACGTATTGTTTCGTCTGCGGCGATCCCGTCTGTGCCCCCTACAAGGATAGTAACGAGCCCTGCTTTTGGACCCACTTCAATTATCAGCCTTTCACGAACTCCTTCTGGGCCTTCTAAGCGTTCATGGTGAAGGCTTTCTATTTCTCCCAGTTCGTCCGAGATATCGTCGACGTGGTCGCAAAGCATGGCCCCGCATGCTTTTGCAATATCCTCGGCCATTGATTTTTCAATTCCTCCCAAAGCGAAAATTCCAGCATCCGCTAGAGAATGCAAGACCCGTTGATCTATTCCTTCAGCACAAAATATTGCTTGGGCACCAGAAGAGATTACTTTGGCTGTGATTGATTCGATTTGAGTTTGTTCGGCGTCGATGAACGCTTCGTATTGCTCCGGTGTACTAATTTCAATTTGAGAAGAGACCTTGGATTGTTCGATTTCTAAAGGGCAAGACAGTATCGCTACTTTACAGGATGTTAGTTTGGATGGCATCCGTTCTAACGCCAGACGTTTTTCTAAAACCAGACCATTAATCAAACGAGAATTTGCCGGGGTTCCTTGGCTATCCTTTGCCATTCTTACTCTTTCGAAATCACTATCTGGAATTGTATTAACTGCTTGAGAGACCAGTTTTGCCAGATGGTCTAATGCGCCTTCTGTTAACCGTCCAACCAAGGAAGTTCGTGCCACTTCTTCGAGGTGACCCTTAGAAGAAAAAGAACGCGAATCAATTACTTCGAGAGTAGATGTAAGTGCCATCTGGTAGCCCTTTACAAGAATCAATGGATGAAGTCCCCTCTCCAGTAATCTACCAGCTTCACTCATTAATTCGCTTGCTAGTATAATGCATCCTGTCACACCATCTCCACAAGCATTTTCTTGATTTTCCGCAAGGCTTACGAATGCCTTTGCAGCAGGATGTTTGACCATTAATTCTGCAACTATTTTTGCGCCATCGTTGGTTACTGCTGCTTCGCCGTTGGTTTTGTAGAGCATTTTGTCCAGCCCGTTTGGACCGAATGTTCCTCTGAGCACGTTTCCAAAAGCAATTGCTGCGCCGACTAATTTCTGTGTCACACCTACGCCACTAGTGACCGACGTTGAGGATTTAGTAATCCTAACTGGGGCCGTTCCAGTGCCATCTGGTGCTTGTGCCATTGGATGAGGGGGGCCGACGCGCCTTCATGAATCCATCTTTCATCGAAGAAACAAATAGAACCAAAAAATCGAGCAAATTATCAACATTATTGTAGTCCATAACAAGTGCTCCATTGCATGATTTGGCAATACATCTTGTTGATCTATTAATTTTCGCGAATCTTCCTCTTCGTGGTGCCGTCGGCGTACCGACCATGCGCTGGCCGCTACCCCGCCGGTAATTATCCCCATCATCACAAACAAAATATTACTTGCAAGTAATGCAAATCCATCATTGTATAATTCTAATTTAGCCGGACCCAGTAGAATGGCAAGGGCTGGAAAGAATGGAAGAAAATATGAAAGAAAAATACTCGTAATCGTACGTTTACTAGGGCTTTTTTCTTCGGATGAATTCTCATGGCGCCAAACAAAATGCCATCCCGCCCAATCAGCAACAGCAGTTAGTGTGCTGGCGAAGATTGCAAGGGCGAGTAAAGAGGCCATGTCCCCCCACGGGGGTTGTTTATTGATGAGTCTGTCGGAATTTATCCATTAACGGCGCCTTCCTTTTGATTTTCGGCCGCCTTTATTGGAATTCTCCCAAGCATTAGATTCTCTGGCTCTGCGATCTTGTTTCTCGAACGGGTCGCTGCTCATAACTTGGACATCATCTGGCATTTCAGAGAATGGAGATACCGATAACCGAAGGCCACCTAGTTCTTCTTGCAAAGAACGGATGTTTTCTCCTCCTTTACCGATAAGCGTAGCCACCATCCCCCTGGGTGCATAAATTTCAGCCGAATTTGGGCTTGTAATTTTCACGCCACACTGTACGCCTACCCACTGTCGAATTTTGTGAACCAGTTGGTCTCTCGCTAATGCGTTAATTGGGGAAATGCTGTTACCAGATGTCGCGCCATTAACTGGTACAACCGCTATTTCAGAACCAAATGCAAACATTTCATGAGTTATTTTTCCACTAGGGAACTCTACAACTTCGATTACCGGCCTTGCTAATTCTTCTTGCATACCGCTTGGTGCTTTGACGGTCATTCTCAATTCTAGTACTTGCTGTATTTCTCCCGCTTCAACGTGAAGGATTGTGTCTAATACTTGACTTACTAATCCAAGTTCGACTTTGCCAATTAATCTCTGGATTGCTTCTAAGGCCGAATTGGCGTGAGTTACCCCTAATAATCCAACACCGGCCAAACGAACATCTGCAAATATTTCAAAATCTCTAGCGCGTCTAACTTCATCAAAAATCACGAAATCTGGCCTGACCAAAAATATGATTTCTGCAGTTTTTTCTAAATCTCCCTCCAGGGGTGCATATTGGGTAATTCTATGTGCAAGTTGGAGGTCTCTTGGAGCTTCCATTGTCTTAACCATCGCCCCTATATCTTCATCGAGATATTCTGCAATCGCTTGGGCTAGTGTGGTTTTACCAGAACCCGGCCGGCCACAAATGAATATGCCTCTGTGGTGGTCTGATAAGCGCGCTATTAATTTCGGGTCGATCTCATAATCGCCAATAGAAAGTTTGGCTACTGGTCTGACAATTGTGATTTCCCTCGCATCGGCAAATGGTGGCCATGCGCAGGAAATTCGTAAATCTCCTAATTGAATTACTTGGCACCCCTTACGGTCTATTTCTAAAAAGCAATCTGAACGGTCCCTGTTCTCATCTATCAAAGAAATTAATTCTTCTTGGAGAGATTCCAGCCGGATAGTGTCCCATCCTCCATCATCAGCGCCTTCGACATCGGCTAATCTTAAATTTCCAATTCCACCTGATTTGGTACGAGGGGGGCAGTCGGCTTTCAAGAACAATGTGTGAACATCAGGCTCTATTAGGTTCTCAATAATCTCTGGAAGGACTGGGTGACTAGAGAACGTTGCCATTACGCGCAGGTGCGCGTACATAGTCCTTGACACTTCGCAATTAAGCACTAACTGGCTCTAATGAATAATAGGTCCACCAAATGTATCCTGTAACTGAAATACAGATTACTAAACCTGGCCCCAACGGCATCCCTATTGCAGTACCCATTATCATTAAAATCCAAGTACATACAACGAAAGAAAGCCATGACAGTATCTTAGTATTATTAATTCCTAAAGCTGCTTTCACTTCATCCCATCTCATAGCAGCCCATACCAAGGAAAATACCAGTGCATAGATGCTCGTAAAAATCATTGCGAAAAAGAGAGATTCGGTCACATAGTAATCAAGTCCCAGTGACAAGGATGATGTTGTCCACATCTTCGTCATTGGATCATTAAATTTTACAAGAAAATAAATTACTGCGCCCACAGCAACTAGTACCAATAATGGGTTAGCGCTAGTGAACGAATCTATTGCATCAGAGAGTTTTGGTAGTGGTTCGAGAACGAATAGAGGTTCCGAATCTTCAGTCGAGGCGCCGCCGGACATAGTGTAGGCGAGAAGCATTCGATTTTTCAATGTGGCCTTACAATCGACATGGCTTGTACTGCTCTTTCGGTCCATCGCACGCCCCGTAATGCTGCTCCATAATCAGGTACTGCGCTCCATGTCGCTCCGGCTTTATGAGAGTCAATGCCACCGATAATGTGACGTAGTTCTGCTTCAAGCGGAGAGTGGCTTTCCTCACAGGGAATTATTGTTTCATCTTTATCGCAAATTAGTATTGCTCGGTCGTGAATATCTAAATCAAAACGAAGGTTTGCGTTTGACCCGACTAGGGTTACCGTTCGACGCTCTGAACTTGATTCCCAACCGATGTCGATTAGGGCTTCGATTCCATGGGGGAACTCGAGAGCGATTCTTGCCTCAATAAAATCACCTTCTACATGGATGGCACTAGGTTCAGATTCGCTCATAATATGACACATCAAATCAATTGCGTGTACACCTAATGCTTCGATTACATTTCCTCCTTTAGGTGCTGTTCGTTTTGTTCGGCGGACAAAACGTAGTGATTCGAGACGCCCTAGAGTTCCGCTTGCCAACATCTTCCTAGCAAGAGACATTGCTGGATGAAACCTCAATAGCAAACCAACGCCCATTACGCGCCCATGTTCTTGTGCACTAGCCAGAACTTGGGCTGCTTCAGCTTCGCAGCACCCCAGTGGTTTCTCCACCAACACATGATATCCTGCTGCCATCAACTCTCTTGCTTGTATCGCATGGAGATCGGAGGGTGTTGCTACGATGACAAGGTCAGCACTAACTCCGTCCATTGATTTGAAAACGAAGTCTGCCTGGGTTGCGCTATCTCTAGCAGATTGTGATACATCAACTACTGAAATCTTGTTGATTAATCCACTGTCGCGTAAGCGTGCTAGTGTTCTGAGGTGGTTATTGCCCCACCGGCCGCAACCAAGTATCGCTACGTCGAGCACAATTCAAGCCAATAGTGACTCAGCCTTCATCCTTGTCCTCTTCGGTAGAGTCGTTTGTAGAAACATCATTGGAACTATCTTCAAAAACTGTAAACTGATGTGAGTCACTCTCTTCAAGGGTTTCTAAATTAGTAACGGTGATTCCTCCATGTGAAATTGCATAAATGTAATCTCCCATGAAAATTGAACGTCGGATGTTGTATGATGACCACCAGCGGTTTTCATCTGTCTCATAAAACTGTGAATGGTCAACTTCACCATGAATCTCTAGTCCCTCTTCTGTTACGTTTACAATCATCAATTTACTAACCCAGTCATAATCATAATGATAGTTGCCAGCACTATCATAAAAGTAATCATAACGATAGGTGTTCATTGGAATTGCAAGCATTCCTTTTGGAGCCCAATACTGGAATGCTTTGTGCTCCCATGTTGCTTCAGACCATGCCCAAGACCAGCCTTCGTCTGGATCTTCAACCGGAGAAACCGATAGAGTCTGTGTTAGTTGTGGATTGGAAAAGTTCGAGACATTGAACAACGATAAGCGCGTATGGCTCCAGTCGAGGCCCGTTCCGTTTTCTATGTCAGATGGCCCTAAACCAATTGTTAAGATTGAGGCATCGGAAAGTGGGTGTATGTATGTAGACACCCCTGGAACTTCTAATTCGCCCATTATTTGTGGGTTTGCAGGGTCGCTTAGGTCTATTGTCCATAGAGGGTCCATATTTTGAAATGTAACAATATATGCTCGGTCTTCGACAAAGCGGGCAGACCAAATTGTTTCATTATACGCTATTTCATCAACCCTGCCTAACTCAACGAGTGATTCCTCTCCGGTTTCGAGATCTAGGGCGTGCGAGAGAGTGATTACGTGGCTTTCCATTGGCTCTGGGTTTGACATCCACCATCTGCCCCATTGTCCAGTAGTGGTAGCTACTCTTACCACTCCTTCGTATTCCGAAATTGAAAATTGATTCTGGATGGTTCCATCAATTCGTCCAGAACCGGTGTAGGCTGTAGAGCCTGCTTCGCTAATATCGAATGTGTGAATATTTGTTGCTTCGTTCAAACCATCATTACCCCAAAACCACCACCAGTCCCATGCGTTTTCAGTAATGATTAGGGTATCTTGAGAAGAATATACTAATGGCCAATTTCCAACGATATGGTCCGCTTCAAATTCTAAGTCGTCCGATACTAAATCTATCGTGAATATACTGGTGAAGCCGCGGTTCAAAGCAGATTCTGGGGCAGCGAAATCTGAGCAATCTTCTCCGTTCATATGGTGTGTTGTAATTTCGTCACCGATTCTTTCGTGGACCTGAGGTAAAATATCTTGTAATGAAATTTGATCTAGCACTTCTCTGTTATGATTTATTGCTGCTGCTGCTGCTTGCTCCCTTAGAGTTCTACGGGTTTCTTCATCGTAATCAGAACCCCAATAATTTTCAGGGTATTCAAGCCATGTCTGTAAGCCTGGTATGTCCATCCAAGTATGGGTTACGGTTCTTACCGTCCCGGCAACTTCTCTTGCAGTCATGTAATATCCTTCAATGTAAAGTTCCCGGTTTTCTGTAGGGGAAGAGGTGTTTGAAATATCGTAAACTGTGAACTTAGTAAGGGTGCTTGTCCTCCAACCATACCAGTCTTCGCCCCACCCCAATGATTTGGCTAATGGGTCGTTAGAATCAATACTCCAACTAGAAACTGTGGAAATCACTACGAGGTTGTCTTCGTTTAACATCATTGCAACTGGGCTACCTTCGATTGGAGTTGTTGATGCATGTTCTATCTCTCCAAACTCTGGGACGTCCATTATGTGGAGTTGTCCATCATCGAGGAAATAGATATGAAAGCCATCTGTTTTGACGAAATCTGCTTCGTCTACTCCTTGCTCTTGGTTGTTGGTTCCTGAAAAATCAGTTCCCTCGCTTCTTTTCTGCGGAGGCTCGGATGATGATGTTGCTCCGTCTGCTTCCGCCATTTCCATGTCATCTTCCATCCAAAACCCGCCACCCCAGTAGTATACTTCATCAACAGCCTGGATTAGATTTGTTCGAGTCTCTTCTTCGATACTGGTTTTGAGAGCCTCTTCTAACTCCAAGCAACCGTCAAATGTTTGTAAATGCGGACTTCCGATTGAACGTTTTGCTGAGTCTCCCAAGTCGGGTGTTAGAATCAAACCTGCATCTTCATCCTTTGATTCATCAATCAAACCTGTGCAACCAGATAAGGTCATCAATAAAACAAGAAATACTGCCAATACCGGAGTTGTTAGTGTTGATTTCTGTCGGCCCATATTATCTGGTGGGTTTACACATATAATGTAACATTGGTGCGACTATTGGACAATTATACCCATTAGAATATCAATGAGCACTGCCGGGGAGGCTATGATGACGAGTACAGATATCAGCCCTGTGAAAAAATGGGTGATGCGCCAATATTGGCGCATGCAACAATCCCAATCGATAATTTCGATGGGTTTGTTGGGGTCTTCGCTTACTCTCCTACTATGGCCGTATGTAAGTTGGAGATTTTCTAAGAGTTGTGACTCCGGTTTGTGTTTTAGCAATTCGCTTCTAGGGATTCCGTCAACCTATCTCGGTTTACTTAGTATCTTCTTTTCCTTAGTCTTAATTGTACTCTGTATTGGCTATTTGTATGACCGTGTGTTTTCTCTTTGGACGGCTCAAAGAAGTGTAGATTTCGAAAGAAATCCGTTCTGGACTTATGCTGTGTCTCCTATGTTTATGATGAATATGGCTTTGACGGCCGAGAATTTGAAGCGCAATTCAGAAGATGACCCTGAAATGCAAGAACAAATGGATTGGATTCTCAAATATTGCCGCGCTAATGCAAACAACGAAATGTGGGCACGAACAGTGCAGCACTGGGACAAACACGTTTCAGAAACACCCAACTTCTGGTTCCTTGATGAAGAGATCATGTCAAAGGCTAGATCTCAGAAAATCGAGGATGATAATTGATGGGCATTGAAATCGAAAGACGATTTCTAGTTGATGCTCGCTCTGAGAAAGTTTGGAGAAGTGCTGATTCTATTTCCATCTTTCAATGCTACATTTCTGGCGTTTCACATATCGATGACAAGATTGTTTGGAATGGGTTCGAATTGATTGAAGAGCAATTGGAATTAACTAATATTTCCGCCTGGCGAATAAGAAAATCAGACGGTAACATTGTGTTAACGGCCAAGGGTTTTCGAAAAGGTGCAACCGCTACAGAGTTTGAATGGGGTTTACCAACTGAATTGTATGAATCCTTGCCCCTAGACAATCTACCATCCATTACTAAAACTCGATATCTGTGGCCTGGAAAGGATGGTTTGTTGTGGGAAATTGACGAGTTTGAAGGAGAACTTGCAGGATTAGTGATTGCTGAAGTTGAGCTTGAGCATGAAAATCAACCTGTGGAAATCCCCGAATGGACTAATCTTGAGTTGACTAATCTTCGCGGGTGGTCTAACTCTTCTCTTTCGACAATGGTCAGGGATGTAATACAGTCCTAATACGTTCTATTTCATTTCCATCCAGAGAAGGATGAATCGGTATTGCAACTAATTTATGACTGATTTCTTCGCAATTAGGCAGAGTTGTTTGATGTTGGAAATGTTCTGAATAAACTTGGTGCCTATTGCAAGGAAGGGGGTAGTGTACTCTAGAATCAATTCCTGCTTTGTTGAAGTTAGAAATTGTTTCGTTTGGATCGTTTACAAAAACACATAATTGGTGCCATGCGTGTTCGCAATTTGGCCGTGTTTTCGTATCATGTCGAAGTAATCTGGAATTTTCTCTACGCTTATTTGTCCATTCATCGATATGTTTCAATTGCACTCTTCCAATGGCTGCATTTACTTCACTCATTCGCAAATTAGTCCCTAATTCAATCGACTCTAGGGTGTCATTCCTTCCATGGTCGACTAAACGCTTCAACTTTTCAGAATACTCTGGGCGGGTTGTAGTAATCATCCCGCCCTCACCGCCAACTGCCATATTTTTTGATGGGAAAAAGGAGAAGCAGGCTATGTCGCCAATCGCACCTGCCATCTTCCCTTCTAAGATCGCCCCATGGGCTTGGGCTGCGTCCTCGATTAGTGCAATCTCGTGGTTATCACAAATTTCTCTTAATCGGGGAGAAAAGGGTTGGCCAAATAGATGGACGCCGATTACGGCTTTGGTTTTTGAAGTGATTTTCGCTTCCACATCATCGGGACAAATGCACCAGTAATCAGACTCGATGTCGGCAAAAACGGGAGTTGCCCCCACTAAACTAACCGATGTGGCGGTAGCAATGAAAGTCATACCAGGGACTATGACTTCGTCTCCCGGTCCAATATCCAATAATCGCAGTGCTGCCCACAATGCTGCTGAGCCGCTTTGACATGGAACTGCTGCTATCGCACCGCACCAATTTGCAAACTCTTCGCCAAACGCTTTGGCTTCTGGTCCTTTGACCCATCGTCCGCTTGTTAATGCGGCCACTGCGGCTTGTTCACATTCATCATCCCAATATGGCTTGGCCAAAGGAATGCGTTTCATGTGTCGGCGAAGGGGTTCGCCTCCTTGAGTGTGTCCCGCCCACTGCGTGGGCGTCGTCATCCTCAAGAGGGTAGGCGCTGTTGGCTGGTTCATGTCGGGGGAGGGAGGTCATGAATTGAAAGACCTCGTCGACGAAATACTTGAGGCCCCTGTTCCAAAAAAGAAGAAGAAAATAAAGGCAAGGGGAATGCTACTTGGCGAGCGCAGAGACACTGGTGAAATCGTACAAATTGACAAGATGGTTTTGGCGCGGCATGCTGCAATGCTGGGGTCTACTGGTTCTGGAAAAACCGTGATGGCTAAGACGGTGATTGAAGAGGCCGCATTAGCAGGTATTCCTGCATTAATTCTCGACCCCCAGGGCGATTTGGCTCGGCTAGCTCTTGCAATAAATGAGGGCGATTTGGTTGAACAGGGCGGAGAAGTCGACCGGATGAAAAAACTAATTTCCACCATGGAGGTTCGTATTTGGACTCCTTTGAGGTCCAAGGGTTTGCCTTTGTGTATCGATCCATTCCGTTCCCCTCCCGCAGACTTGGATGCTGAAGAAGCAATTACTGCCTGGGATATGGTGGCTGCTGGATTTAGTAACCTAGCGGGATTTGATGTTGAAAAAACCCAAGGTAAGGTTGTAAAACCATTCCTCTATGAAATTCTGGTTAATGGAACGCGGCTCGGATTAGACGTTGGTGATTTCCAAGGATTAGCCAAAGTAGTACGAGAGCCCCAAGACAATTTCACCCGTGCTTTGTATCCTCAAGCCTTTATCGACGTTGAAGACGACGAAAAGCCGGAGGTTCCTACTTGGGAGGAGATTATGTCCGAGCATGGCCTTCGCGACTATGATGAAATGTTGCCTAAATCGACTAGGAATGATTTGGCTCGTCGTCTGTCGGCATTCAGTAGCGGAGTAAATCAGCTATTATTCTCAAACGGAGTTCCTATTGATATCGATGCTTTTTGTGAGCCTGCGATGCCAGGTAAAGTCCCCTTGAATATTGTATATCTAAACACGATTCAGGATGAGGCTCAGAAACAATATTTCGTACAGGAGTTAGCGCGTGAATTGTATGACTGGATGTTAACCCAGCAACCTGCTGAAGGTGAGTTGAAATTACTATTCTTCATGGATGAAGTAGCGCCGTATTTGCCGCCTCATCCAAGAAACCCCCCTGCTAAGGATTTGATTAAACTAATTTTCAAACAGGCAAGAAAATACGGAGTAGCATGTGTGCTAGCGACGCAAAATGTTAGCGATGTGGATTACAAAATTCTCGCTCAGGCCAATACGACCTTTATCGGCAGATTTACTCAACCTCAAGATATCGATAAAGTTCGGCATCTTCTGAAAGAAAGCGGTGGCGACCAAGACCTAGTCAAGCAACTACCTACTCTTGACGCTGGCCAATTCCAAATGGTTGCACCCGACGTAGACCCCGCTCCTGTTCCAATCCAATGTCGCTGGTTATACACAGACCATGGAGCGCCGTTGAATGAAGATCAAGTCGAAGAAGCGACTACTCCCGAAATAAGGGCGTGGGCTAAAGCTAGAAGTGCTGGTAAAGGACGAAGTCGCGGCAGAGGTGCCGCTGCTGCTGCTGCTCGCGGTTCCAAATGGAATGGAGGTAGTGACGTTGGCGATAATGCCGGCATAGTAGAATCTGCAAGATTAAAATCGGTAGGTGGTATGACTGCTGCTGCTCAGGGTATTGTCGATGATTCGGCATTTGAAGTTCGATTAATGGGTGGGCTTTCTGTACTCAAGGATGGGCGCGACCCACTATATGTCATGCAGGCAGCGGTAAACGCAACAACGTCCTTGGTTATGGCTTGGACGCTGGTTGCTCTTCTCCTAGCATGGCGAGATACGTCCCTTGAATGGTGGTGGTTAGCGGGAAGTTTTGTTTTGACTTTCAGTGTGGGATTAGTAATTTCTTTGGAGATGTTGTTATCGCACGATGCTGAGTTACTTCGAAAGTTGAGTCGTTTTGCAAAAACCACACAATTGTTGATCGTTGTGTGGTTATGGGGGCTGCTATATTGGTCGTTCAATGGATTGGATTTGTATGGTGCCGAGCCTCTGCTTGAGGTAGTAGTGGTGTGGGTCACTTTGTTCCTAGTAATCGAGGGGTGGAATCGTTTCAAACTTGGACGGATTCGATGGAATGGAGGAAATGCGCTTTCTAAACTCAAAGGTTTGACTGCGGTTCTCACAGATACTCAACTTACAGAAATGCAATCTAATTCCAGACAAATTATAGCAGGCATGAGGTGGTGTTTAGATTTAGTAACATTGGCTTGGTTGTGTGTTTTGTTAATCGACAGCCCTGTGGGATACTGGGCAAGACCAACTCTTTGGCTAGCATCCCTTTACGCTCTTACATTCGGTGCTGAAACCTGGCTTCGGTTGCGAGGGCGGATGCCTGAGGTGTCGGCTTGAGTAGTGAGGGTTTCATTCCTTTAGATTGGAGTGAGTTATCGATTCAAGAGATGGAAAGGAATGCTTTTTCTCTATACAAAAAAATGGATTCTCGTCGAACTACTCGTCACTTTTCAACAAAGGACGTTCCTAGAAAACTCATTGAGCAGGCGATTCTTACAGGCTCGACTGCCCCTAGTGGCGCTCATTTGCAGCCATGGACGTTTGTTGCAGTAAAAAATGATGAAATTAAACAGAAAATGCGAGATGCTGCTGAAATTGAAGAGGGAAAAACCTACTCCAATAGGATGCCGGTGGCTTGGCGAGAGGTGTTGGAGCCATTAGGGACTGATGCAATAAAAGACCACATGACCGATGCTCCGTGGTTGGTCGTTCTATTTCGACAAACCAAACGCATTCGTTCTAGTGGCGAATTTGGCCCGACTTATTATTCGACAGAATCCTGTGGTATTGCTGCTGGAATGTTCATTCATGCAATACACAATATGGGCTTGGTTACGCTTACACATACCCCTTCGCCAATGGGGTTCCTACGAGATATTTTGCAACGTCCAGAACATGAACATGCGATGTTAGTGATGCCTGTCGGGTATCCTGCGGAAGATGCGATGGTTCCTGATATTTCTCGGAAATCGCTCGATGAAGTTGCGGTTTTTATTGAATAATCACAACGACGTGATATCTTTTCTTTCTTTACTAACGCCGAGTTCTTTCATGGCTTTGTCGTAAACATCAACATCGATTTCTTTCGAACGGACTAGGGAGGAAAGTGCTGCTAATGTGATGTGTTGGGCATCGATTTCAAAGAAGCGTCGAAGTGAGGTTCTGGTATCAGAACGCCCAAATCCGTCGGTTCCAAGAACAGTATAATCGCCACCGACCCATTGTCTAATCATGTCTGGGACTGCGATTTGGTTATCGCTTACGGCAATCGTTGGGCGGGTGCCATCACCAAGCATTTGTTCGACAAATGGAATGTGTCTTGCACTGTCTGGGTTTAGACGATTATCGCGCTCACAATCTAGACCTTCGCGACGAAGTTCGCCATAAGAGGTTGCGGACCATATCTCAGATCGAACGCCATAGGTTTCGAGTACTTCGACTGCAGCTAGTAATTGGAGCATGATTGGCCCTGAGCCAATCATACGAACAACCGGGCCGTCTCCTTTTGGAACACTGCGAAGTTTGTAAATTCCTTTAGCAATCCCTTCATCAGACCCTGCTGGTTTTGGCGGCATTGGATGATTTTCATTGTATACTGCGATGTAATACATTACATCTTTTTCTTGGACATACATTTCTTCTATTCCCGAACGAATAATTGTTGCTAATTCATAGGCAAACGCTGGATCATATGCTCTAACTGCTGGATTTGTGTGTGCCATCAACAGGCTATGTCCGTCTTGGTGTTGTAGGCCTTCTCCGTTGAGAGTGGTTCGGCCACTGGTTGCTCCAATCATAAATCCGCGGGCTCGTTGGTCTGCAGCAGACCAAATCAAATCTGCAACTCTTTGGAATCCGAACATGCTGTAAAATATGTAAAACGGAATTGTTGCAGTGCCTTGTGTCGAATATGAAGTTGCGCTAGCAATGAATGTTGACATTGCTCCTGCTTCCGAGATACCTTCTTCGAAAAGTTGGCCGGACTCGCTTTCTTTGTATTTCATCAGCATTTTATGGTCGACTGGAGTATACAGTTGGCCTTCTGGGTGATAGATTCCGAATTGTGCGAAAAGCGGGTCCATTCCGAAGGTGCGCGCCTCGTCTGGCACTATTGGAACGACCCTGTTCCCGATGGATTTGTCTTTCATTAAACTACTCAACAAACGAACAAACGCCATGGTTGTGGATACCTGCATCTCGCCTTTGGTTCCTTCATCGAAGGTGGCGTACCCCTCTGGCCCCGGGGGCACTAGTTGTGTTGGTGGCGAGCGGCGTTCTGGACAAAAGCCACCCATGGCTTCTCTCCTTTGTTTTAGATATGCAACTACTTCGGGAACATTTTGTGGTTCAATAAATGGGTCTTCTTCTAATTGCTCATCGGTAAAAGAAAGGTTGAGTTCATCGCGCATCCACTTGATGCTGTCCGCGTCTGCCTTTTTCTTACCGTGGGTTGAATTGCG
>JABIGM010000050.1 GCA_018650165.1 Methanobacteriota archaeon | reverse complement strand
TGAGTAGTTCGACAGGATATTCTTTTCGAATAATACCGTGAAGTTGTGCATCACGATTAATCTCGAGGACAATAACCGTATTGTGGCGCTCAATGAATGCTTGAACTTCACTGTGTAGAGGAAGTGCACGAACTCTTAGTGTGCTGACTTTCTTGCCGGTCGCAGTTTCAAGAATATCGTCGATTTCTTCGATGGTATTCTCCATTGAACCATAGAATACGATTCCGATATCTTGCTCAACTTCTTCACGCATTAATGGTGCAGGTAGGTGATCACGTGCTCCGTCAATCTTACGCTTTAGGCGCTGCATCAACTTGTAATATACGTCGGGTTTCTCCGAATATGCACCATCTTCATCGTGTCCAGTTCCACGGTATAGAATCGGGTCAATGCCGGAGCCGGGTAGAGTTCGGTAAGGGATGCCATCGCCATCTACATCACGGTAGCGGCCGTAATTTTCGATTGCATCCATTTGTTCTTTGGTTAGTATAACCTTACCACGGTCCATCGGCTCAGATGGGTATTCAAATCCATGACATTCCCATCTATTCATCCCCAAATCTAGATCTGAGAATCCAAAGACTGGTGTTTGATAGCGTTCAGAAGCATCGAATACTCTCCAGCCAAACTCAAAACATTCCTCGACGGTTCCTGGAATGAATACAATGTGTTGTGTATCTCCATGGCTGCCTTCGTACAGCATTGCCAAATCTCCTTGTTGAGTTCGTGTTGGAAGTCCAGTAGAAGGTCCTACACGGTTTACGTCCCAGAATACAGAAGGAACTTCAGCGAAGTATGCTAGGCCAATGAATTCCTGCATTAGAGAAATACCAGGTCCTGAAGTTGCAGTCATTCCACGTGCTCCAGCCCATCCTGAACCAATTACCATTCCAGCAGCAGCCAATTCGTCTTCTGCTTGTAGAACGGCATAGGTTGCCTTTCCTTCATGAGTACGTAATTTTGGAAGCCAGTCAATGATGCCCTCTGCAACACCTGATGATGGAGTAATTGGATACCAAGCTAGCATTTGAACGCCGCCGAAAATTGAACCAAGTGCAACCGCTTCATTACCTTCAACAAAGAATCCACCATCGGAAACATCTCGTGCTTCGGTCGTGTAAGGATCAGTCTTAGTCAATTCATTTGCACAATATTCACGCCCGAGCCTTGCAGCCTCTGAATTGAGTTCAATAGCTCTTTCTTTACCACCGAATTGCTTGGAAATAGCAGCTTCTAGAACTTCTTGGTCCATTCCAATTAATTCTGCAATAACTCCAACATATACTACGTTAGCAATCATGCGGGCCAACTTCGGATTTAGGCCGCGGGCGATTTTTGTCATCGGCACCGGGTATGAAATGACATCTTCTCTATTCATTTCCATCTTAGAATCAGTGTTCCATATTACCGCTGTTCCAGGCTCTAAGCCTGCCAAATCCTCATCCCAAGTTGCCGGATTTACCAAGACCTGAATATGAGTCCTGTCACCGGGTGCTTGGTAGCCGTTATCGGACAGACGAACGATGTACCAAGTCGGTAGACCCGAAATATTCGAGGGGAACATATTCTTCCCACTAACAGGTATACCCATGTCGAATAATGTCTGTAGTAAGATAAGATTCGCAGACTGCGAACCAGTTCCATTTGCTGTGGCTATGTTGATGGTGAAATCATTCACGACTCTGTCCATGTCGGGTTGTCCCCTTAGGTTCGGCCCCCAACGGGGGCCTGACCATTGCGCCATTGCGAAAGCCCACGCTCTTTGAATGTGTTGCCTCTAAAATCTGAAATCCGAGGGTAGGGCTCAAAACCAAAAGCAGTTTCGGCAGTAACATGGCCGATGAATCAACCGCTGCAGCATGGAAGGAAGCAGAAGCTCTTCTGACCAAAGGTAAAACGAATGGAGCCTTGGATCTATTACGCAAAGTTGACCCCGAAGGCAAAGAGGCAACAACTCTCAGAATCGCAGGACAAGCGGTGTATTCTATGGCATCCAAATCCAATTCTAAATCGGAATACCGAAAAGCAGCAAAATTACTTCGTGATGCAGTAAATGCAAATCCACGTGATAAGCAATCGAGCGCTCTCTACAATCAAATTCGAAATGAGATGCAAGATAAACACATTTCAGAAAGTGTCATTCCTCGATTAATGAATGAAGGAACACCGACTCCAGCAGGTATTTTTGCGATTGTTGCGGCACTATTACTCATCCTTGGCGCTTTGCAACTGGCTAGCTCTGTTAGCGAGTATGAAGATGGTGAGGCAGTAATGAGAGTTACTTGGACCGATAATAGTGGAGTATTTCATGATGAAAAGATAACTATTGCTCTACACAGGGATGAAGCCCCACTGCATGTTGAGAATTTCATTATGCTTTCTGAAACTGGTAAGTATGATAATGTAATTTTCCACAGAGTTATTGGCGATAATGCGCAAACCCCCTCCTTTGATCCATTTATGATTCAGGGTGGCGACTTTGAGTTAAATAGCGGCTCTGGTGGCTATGCTGCTAAGTGGTATGGATACTGTAATGGAAAAACAACCAATGCCGAGGGCGTTGAATATACTGCAGAAACCTGTGAAGTAAATCAGTGGTCAGTTCCTGGGGAGCACACCAACGGTCTAAGGCATAGTGTCGGTTCTTTGGCTGCTGCTCACGCAGGCTTGAATACAGATGGTAGCCAATTTTACATCGTTCCAACCGGTTCTGACCCTTGCTGGTTAGATGGTGATCAAGTCTCCGCTGGCGGGGGTTCATGCGCAGAAGATAAGAACAAGGATTGTTCATCGCAGTCTTGCCATACCGTGTATGGAACAGTTACAGATGGCCAAGAGCATATTGATGCAATCGCCGCTGTTGCAACTGATGGAGATGACAAGCCAGACAACGCTGTTACAATAGTTTCAATCGAAATTACAGATGATGGAATCAAAGAAGGTAACCCTTGGTACCAATTCTGGTGATTTTGTTTTTCAAAGGCATGTTGATATGATTCGGCCATCCGCAGTCGCTCTATGAGCGACTCGGACCCCCTCTCTTCAAAGCGAGAATTTTCACTAGGCGGGCATTTTCATTCCCTTGATTCCCTTGATGATGCAGGCTTGGATACGCAAACCCTTCCCTATTCGATTAGAGTCCTCCTAGAAGGGGCACTAAGGAACTGTGATGGTTTTCTGATTACAGAAAAAGATGTTAGAAATATTGCAGGATGGAAGGCAGATGGTGAGCGCGGAGAGATACCTTTCAGACCATCTAGGGTAATCCTTCAGGACTTCACAGGAGTTCCGGCGGTTGTAGATTTAGCCGCATTGAGAGATGCGATGGTCGAAATGGGCGGTGACCCTGAGAAAGTGAATCCTCAAGTTCCAGTAGACTTAGTTATCGACCACTCAGTTCAAGTCGATGTATCCGGTTCTAATGCAAATGCACTTGACCTGAATCTTGACATTGAATACCACCGAAATATGGAGCGCTACACTTTCTTGAAGTGGGGCCAGAAATCATTAGAAAATTTCCGTGCAGTCCCACCTTCAAGAGGTATTGTACACCAAGTAAACCTCGAATGGTTAGCAACAGTTGCTCGACAAGAAAATGGTATTTGGCTTCCTGATTCTTTAGTCGGAACCGATTCACATACAACAATGATCAATGGACTTGGAGTTCTAGGTTGGGGGGTCGGCGGAATCGAGGCTGAAGCTGTAATGCTGGGCCAGCCGATTTACATGCTGGCTCCTGATGTAGTAGGATTCAGATTAGTTGGCTCACTTAAGGCCGGAGTTACTGCTACCGATATGACTCTTCGAATCGTGGAAATGCTTCGTGCGCAAGGTGTTGTAGGAAAATTCGTAGAATTCTTCGGAGAAGGAATGGCGGACCTTTCTTTGCCAGACAGAGCCACCATTGCAAATATGGCTCCTGAATATGGAGCAACTTGTGGTTTCTTCCCTGTTGACGAAAACACATTATCGTACATGCGCTTATCCGGCCGTGAAGAACAAGATATTGCTGGTGTGGAAGCATATTGTAGGGCCCAAGGCCTATGGTACAGTTCATCAGATTCCGAGAAAAGTTACACAACCGTTCTAGAATTGGATATCTCGACTGTTGAACCGGCATTGGCAGGGCCTAAGCGCCCACAAGATAGAGTAGACCTCTCGCAAATGGCTTCTCATTTCAGCGAAAGTCTAACTCATGAGTTAGGACATCAAGGGCATGGATTAGAAGAATCTGAACTTTCTAATTCAGCACTTATTGGAACTGATTATGATTTGAATCACGGCGACGTCGTAATTGCAGCAATCACATCCTGTACAAATACGTCTAATCCCGGAGTTATGTTGGCAGCAGGACTACTCGCACGCAATGCTAGAGTTAGAGGCCTCAGCGTCAAGCCATGGGTCAAGACATCACTTGCACCAGGGTCACGAGTCGTAACAGATTACTTTGAAGCAAATGGTTTGGATGAAGATTTAGCAGCATTAGGTTTCAACAATGTGGGTTATGGATGTACAACTTGTATTGGAAACTCTGGCCCATTACCTGAAGAGATTGAATCAGCAATTGATGATGCTGGGTTGATTGTAGGTTCTGTAATTTCAGGAAACCGTAACTTCGAGGGACGCGTTCACCAGAAGGTCAAGGCCTCATATCTGGCAAGCCCCCCATTGGTAGTAGCATATGCACTAGCAGGTAGTTTGAATGTAGATTTGACTACAGAGGCCATTGGGATTGGAAGTGATGGTGCTCCAGTAATGCTTAGCGATATTTGGCCAAGTGATGAACAATTATCTGCTGCAGTAGCCAACATTACTCCTGAAATGTTCCGTGAACGATATTCAACTGTAATGCAAGAACCAAGATGGGATTCAATACCTAGTGAAGCATCACCACTTTACCCTTGGCAAGATGATTCAACCTACATTCGATTGCCGAGTTTCTTCCAAGGATTATCCAAGGAAGCACAACCAATCCAACCGATTAGTGGGGCAAAGGTATTGCTAAAACTGGGTGATTCTATTACCACTGACCACATTTCTCCAGCGGGTGCATTCCCTGCGGACGGACCTGCTGGTAAATGGTTGATTGAGCGAGGTGTAATGCAAGGTGATTTCAATTCCTTTGGTAGTCGCCGTGGAAACCATGAAATCATGATGCGTGGAACATTCGCAAACGTTAGAGTAAGAAACCAAATGGCACCAGGCACCGAAGGTGGTTATGCTCTAGATCACAATTCTGGAGAAGTAACCTCGGTGTTTGAAGCTGCAATGAACAGTGACACACCAATGGTTGTTTTAGCAGGCTCCCAATATGGAACTGGGAGTAGCAGAGATTGGGCTGCTAAAGGTACATATTTACTTGGAGTAAAAGCAGTAATCGCAACTTCATTTGAGCGCATTCATCGTTCGAATCTAGTTGGGATGGGTGTACTACCTCTTACTTTCAAAGACGGCCAAGATGCAGATTCTCTCGGACTCGATGGAACTGAATCCTTTGACATACCAGTTACAGATGATGTCCAAGCACTTCAAGAGATATCCATTACAGCACACAAATCTGACGGTAGTATGGTTAACTTCACGGCAGACATTAGGCTCGATACTCCAGTTGAGGTAGACTATTACCGCAATGGAGGAATCCTTCATACGGTTCTCCGTAAACTTGCACAATGAACGCTTAATATCAGACAGTATATATGCTACAATTAAAGAGGACTTATCATGAAAACCCATACCCTCTCTATCACAGCCATCTTGGTACTCTCAGCGTTTATACCAGTATTTTCGGCTAATCCAATAGTCGCTGATGAGTTTGAATTATTTCAGAAAGAAGTAGTGCTATTCCCTGGATTGAATGAATCCACGGCTATTCCTCACAAAGCGGGATATCGTGTGGATTCAGCTTCATTTGATTGGGAATTATCACCAGAGATAATTGACGAAACATGGAGTCTTGACATGGCGACATACTCTTCATCTATTGGAAATACAACTAATTTGACTTCAACTTCTAATGGACTCATCCTAAATCAATCGACAACTGGACCCACCACAGCAGGAACTACAAATCTTCATCTGTTCAATAATTCTAATCTACAAGGATTCCATGCTTACGACACTCTACAATTATCCTGTGGAATCATAAGTTGTGGTTCAATTACTGCAACTGGTAATTTAACAATTCATGCAAATGAAGTGGTAATTGATGTCTCTACTACAATTTCAGGAAGCGATCGTGTGAACACTTATCTTGGCAATGGTGGTTCAGAGTCCGCAACTAATAGTTGGACTGGAGATGGAGCCGGTGGTGGTGGGCACGTTGGCGCAGGAGGCAATGGCGGTGGTTCCTCTACCAACGGGGGCTCATCGTACGGAAATGGCACAGAACCCGGCTCCCCTGGAGGCGGAAATTCACATCCCAATGGTGCATCCACTATTGGTGGAAATGGTGGGTCAGTAATTACAATAGTAGCAGGCTCAATCACGATTAATGGCTCGGTCACAAGCGAGGGAGGAGTTGGTGATAATGGCCCCACTCCACCTAATGGTGGTAACGGCGGTAATGCTGCAGGAGGCGGCTCTGGCGGCTCAATTATTCTCAAAGCAAATACCATTTCAATCGGCTCATATGGAATTGTTAGTTCCGCAGGTGGCGATGGAGGCGATGGTGCAGATGCAGTTTGGCCAACAGGACCTTCTCTCTTCCTTTACCATGGGGGTGACGGCGGTGGAGGCGGCTCTGGCGGCTTCATCACAATGACTACTCCTTCAAACGGAGTATCCAACTCTGGTACAGTTGATGTTTCAGCAGGGTCTGGTGGCGACTATGGTCTGAAATTAGGAACTGGCTCGGACGGGATTGCAGGGTCAAATAGTGTAGTTGGAAGTACCACTTATTCGACCTTCCCAGGGTTTATTTCTAGTAGTAATAATACCTCAAATTATGGCAGTTTCTTAATTCCTGGGTTAGGGGATGACGATAATGTCGAAAGGGCATGGATTAATACTACTGCGTCAGTTCCAGCAGGTGCCGTATTGGACATGAAGTATAATTACACAATGAATGGAGTAGACTGGTCTGGGTGGCTAAATGGCAACCTTTCTCACCAGGAATTGCCACGATTTTCCAACATCAGTTTTCTCTATGATTTCGAGAGGTCGAGTGCTGGGTTATCTCCGATTCTGACCGCGATTGTTCCCGGTTCAACGAATATCGAACACATGGAGAATCTCAGTATTGAACTAGAGGGCCAATCCATTCTAGGCCCTCTAGACCCCGATTTGGTTTTTGGGTGGATAGAGGAGGACGGCCCTTTAACGAAAGCAAACCCTCTTACTGTTCCTTTATCGTTAGATGTTCCATTGAACGGAACTGCGATTTCCGATTTTGCAATGTGGATGGATCTGGCGAACAATAACATCACAGGCAGCGTCACAGCTACATTCAATAGCGGATACACAATTTCGTGGTCGTCAGCAGATGTTGTTGCAGGGGGAATTGACCTAATTATTCCAATGAGCGTGATGCAAAATGAATGGCCAACAGTTTACAATTCAACTTCTGAAGGTATTGAGTGGACGAATCTTAACTTTAGTTTGAGTACATCAAATCTACAAGCATTTGGCATTACAAATGTTAGTTTCCATCATACAATTACAGGTAACCTCGAATTTTCCTCAGAAATGGAAAATCATGCAACTTCACAATGCGGCTCGTGGTACGATGCTACAGAATCATGCCTTGATGCATATTCTATTGATGTCAAAGGTGACCCCGAAGGTGAAATGTGGAATCAAACATTAGAACTTAGCAACTTGAATATTGCATGGGTTGATGATATCGAGCCCCAAATCCAATCGGTCTCACATAGGGTCAACGGTGTGGACGATGCTGATGCTAGACATGGCGAAACTATCGTGGTTATAGTGCATGATAAACTTGCAGAAGACGACTTACAAGGCAAAATTTGGGCACACACTTCTCCCGTTACAACTTGGATTGAACTTGCGAATCTTAGCCCAAACCCATTGATTTGGAACTCGCAAATCCAAAAATATTGGGGAAGTGTTTCTACTTTCCAATTGGATGCAAGCATCGACCATTCTATATGGTTCAGTGTTGAATTGTATGATGCGCAAGGGAACTCAGTTATACTGTTAAATGCAGATTCAATAACAGTATTACCTGCCATTCCTTCGGTTAGTCAACTTGCGATAATGACTGTTGATGGAGAACTTGCTGAAAATAGTAATTTCAGCACTCCTGACAATCTTAGATTCTTAGTTAAAGACGCAAATGATAGAAGCGACCTTAATGTCGAAATAGAATTGAATTCAGAATCGTCAACTCAGATACTTCAGATGGTATGGAATACAACAGATTCTGCCTATTCTGTAATTTGGGAACCTGAATTTTCCGACCTTGGTTCATGGGACGTAGAGGTTTATGCCGAGGAGCCAAATGGTGGAGAAATTGATGAAGATGGGTTACATAATGGTATAGATGCTACTTTTTATCTCATAGATGGCATCCCTCCAGTGATACTTTCAGCAACATCAACCGAGACTACCGACGAGGTCAGAATCGATGTCCAGTGGGAAATAGAACCGGGAGATACGGTAAGTGTTTGGGCGTTCATTTTCGGGCCCAATAGTGAGAATATTGCAACCAAAATCATCGATCAAACCAGTAATGGAATTGGTTATACAACACTGGACAAAAACACTCTATCTCCTGGTGCTTATACCGCTGAAATCCATGTGAGAGATAATTTTGGTAATGAGGTTAATACTACGATAAATTTGGTTGATATACCAGTGCCTCTACCAATAATAAATTCTACAAATCTATCCTTATCTGCTGTTGAAGAGAGTGTCATTTTATCTGGCGATGTAATTTTTAGAACCGGTGAAGGGACTCTAAATTGGGTTGTAGATGATGAAGTGTGGCTTGTAACTCCAATAATGGACGGGTCTCTTTTCGAACAATTATCTTTATCAAATCTGAGTAATTCATCTCACAATATTGTTTTGGAAATATGTAGCATTGGTGAATGTGAAAATTATTCGCAAATTATTGATGCAACACCTTGGTGGAATATCGAAATCATTGCATTTTGTAGTGAAGCCAATTGTTCTTCAACCAATGCGGGAGATTATCCAACAACATTGCGAATGATTAGTTCAAAACCCTCTGCAGATTATAATTGCAATGAGACAGTAGTCGATCCTTCACTAACCCTAGATGTCTCTTGTATGTTGAAGGATGGAAAGGAAGTTGGCAATTATGTTCTTGATTGGCGCCTAGAGGCTCAAAATAGAGGGGGATACTGGCTCTTACTAGAAGAAGGAAACCATACCTTTGAGGTTGTAGAACCTGAACTAGAACCAGTTGAAGTCGAAGATGATGAAACACCGACCGATGAAACGGCCGGTTCTATGTTTACCGGAACTACATTAGGAATTCTGGGTGCAATGACTTTGCTGATTGCCGGCCTCCTAATATTTGCATTTATGAAACGCAGAGAAGAGGATGAATTCGGAGCGGAAGAAATCAATCTTCTCGATAAGGAGGAAATAGAAACTCCAATCACAGAGATTTCATTAGAGGAGCCATCTAAGTTCATTGAATCTTGGGACGGATTGCCTGGCGGTGGTGAATACCACGATAGAGACGACGGAATGTGGTACGAGACTTCTGAAGGCGTCTGGTGGTGGCGCCATCCTGACGGTAGGTTCGAAAGGGTCTGAACCGGTGGATTGATTTCCTTCTTATCATTGGGTGATTACATGCAGGAGTTAAGTGGTTACATTCGCTATCGCTTCCGCGGTGAAGAGGATGACGTAGATGTCATGCTGGAAGGCGATGCTGATTGGGTAAGAGGCGTTGTTGCCGAACTCGGCCTGCGTAACGTTGGTTGGATGATGCCAATGGCTGTTGATAGGTCAGGTAATCCCACTTCGGGAATCATTAGTGATAATCCGGATGAACCTTCAGGCAAACCAAAGGATATGGGGCCGGAACCCGACCCTTCTCGCATTCCAATCATCCGACGCCCAATTGGGCAGTTGGATCTAATTGCTAAACTCGTAGATGTAGGACTTGAACATCCAATGAAGCCTACTTCTGATGAATTAAGAACACAACTTGCAGAGGTCGAAGAACCTCACCCGGCACAAGGTCCAATGGTCACGGACCCTATGGCTGAATCTTGGTTGAAAGAGTTGTTACGAATTGTAGTTAGGAATCATGGAGTAACAGCAATTTCGACTGAAACCATCGCTTTAGCTGCAAGCGATTATTTGGGAGATAGAGAAGGTCTTGAATTAGAATTATTCCTTGAAGCGATGTTTAGATCTGGAAAAATAGTCAAGGTTCACGGAGGAATTGCCACTGGTTGGGGCCCCTCTCCAGCATGGTTATCTTCTGGACTTTGAGTGTTTTTGGTAAATTTTTGTTTTTGGTAAAAACGCTGTACTGAATTACATTTTCTACTTAACATAAAACGCACCTTCCCAAAGGAATTAAAGTGGTAGGTGGTTTCCGCAGAAACGAGTGATGATGATGTTTTGGAACACAATGAACAAGGACGGACGCACAAGAGCGATTTTCCTAGTCTTAGTAATGTTACTTTCAACAACTGCCGCAAACCTAGTATCTGCTTCAACTTCGAGGACATATACTACTGACACAGACCCTGTCGATGTCGCCTTAGGTGATTTCGATTGTGACGGCGATTTGGATATTGTAACTGCAAATGATAGAAGTACAAGGATTTCCATTCTGTGGAATGAAAATGGACACTTCCAGAAGCGTTCTGATGTATGGACTTCAGGAAACCCAAGCCAAGATGCTGATTATGAAGATCACTCAAATACTCAGCAAGTCGAGGTTGGAGAATTCACCGGAGACAATGCTATTGACATCGTAATCTATGCTCGAAACAGGCCTCTAAAACAAGATGCAAGCGGTGCAATCGTTGTTGACAAGCCCGGAAACGTAACTATCATCGAAAACGATGGATGTAGCGTTGATACTTTCACTATCGGTGAACAATTCGATGTAATTTGGATGTGGGACCTAGCAGTAGCTGATTTAGACCAAGATGGCAACGACGATATCGTCACACTCGAATTGCTTGCCGACCTAAAGAACCAGCGTGTTGTTACATACCGCGGACCAATCACTTCAAACACACAGGCACAAATTACCAGTCTTGGTGATTCAACTCAAAACTCTTACACAGAACTTGAATTAGGGGATTGGGGAGAACCAAGTCAAACCAATCCTGTTAGTGGAAGTTGTGATGATAATGACCTGTGGCTAGTTAGGTCACAAGGTGTCGATTATCTAACCGGGGCTGCAACAAACCCTGGTAAATCCGACAACGTCACAGTTATCGAATTCAATTGTCTTACAAACACATTCCCTGCTACAATTGCATGGAGTACATCTGGTGGAACTGGATTGCACGTACATGCACTAGGTCCTCAATTTGGTGGATTTGATATTGGAGATTTGGATAATGATGGTGTAATCGATGTTGTTGCAATTAACGATGGAAATACCGAGAATGTAACTTACGCTACAATCAATCCAACAACCCATACCTATGCTAGTTCTAATACAGTATATTTCGGACCATATATTGCTTGGGAAGTTACTATTGCTGAATTGAACGGTGATGGAGAAGTAGACTTCATCCACGCTGGAAAGTTCAAAGCATCAAACTCAACATCTTCTACCGGAGACACTACTACGAACTTTTTCCTTAACTTGCCAACAAGTGTCCAAGTGACGCTTTCTAACGGCGCTGGTGGTCACATGAACCCACTGGAATATTTCGGTGCAATGCGGCCAACTACTGTCACAGTTGGGCAAGTAATTGGAGGTACAAACAGTGCACCTGACCTCGTTGTAGGGCATGGAGCATATGACCAACAAACATGGGATGATAACTTCGGCTGGGATGGCGCATACGACCGAATCGTTGTTATCGAAATGGATAACAAAGATCTAGCGGTTGCAAGCATTGATATCTCTCCAACCGATGTTTATATCGGTGCTTTAGGAGAAGGTGAGCGTGAGGTTGAAGTTACTGTCACAAACACTGGGATGGATATTCTAAACGGACAAGCAACCCTTGATGTTGAGATTAAGGAAGTTGATGAAAGTGCTTCTAGCAATGTAACAGTATACGCAATGGATTGGGATAACCCAGAGGTTAAGACCGGATGCAGTTCAGGATGTTCTTGGACTACTGAGTCATACTATGGGCCAAGTCATTGGCATGAAGAATTTGCAGCAAACAGTTCCAGTGGACATACTTCCGGAAACAATGCTGCATCGGAATCTGCAAACGCAAACAACCCTACTGATTTCATGTGGTCTGGAGTAATGAAAACCAATTCAAGTGGGAGCGAATGGTCTGGATACGGAGCAAATTGGGATGAAGGGCTTGTCCTGAATGATATCGACTTGACAGGAGCAGACCGTGCTTGGATGAGTGTTGAACTATTCAGGCAACTCGGTCTAGCTGACTTGTATTATCAAGATGCTAACGGCTTCTACCTTGGTGAAGTTTGGGACGACATGGCTCTTATCGAAGTCTTCACAGAAGACGAAGGCTGGGTAACAATCGCTTGTCCTAATGGGGCATATTTCGGAGCACAGTGTGCATCTGGAATCAGTTATTGGGGTGGATATGACAATGGACGTATCGAAAACCTCCAAAATACCAATTTCGCTGAATCTATCTATCGCTACGGTGGTGCAATTCCAGGAACACAGTACAGTTGGGGTAATTTCACAGAAGACGACCTTGGGGCATTTGACCTCTCCCGATTCGCAGGAGATACAATCGATATTAGATTCCGCTTTAAGTCTGGATTCGAAGGCTCTGTTGGCGCAAATGAATCACGTTGGTCTGGTCTAGATGGATTCGCAATTGACAACATTACAATCTGGAAGCAAAACACCGCTTTTACCAGTAATGTTCAGACCCTTCAAGCACCGATCAACATGAACAATCTGGCACCTAATAGCGATTACACAGCAGCAATTACTGCTGATTTCGTGAATGGAACCACATACCGTATATCCGCAGTTCTGAATTATGGACAAGATGAACAGCCTGCAAATGACGAAATCGTAGGTTACATTACAGCATTCAATATTTTCGACCCAGCTGTCATGGGAATTGAATCATTCAATCCCGGAGGATTGTATGCGGAAGGAAACTTCCCAATTGAAGTTAAAGTCGAACATCGTGGTAATACCAATGTCTCATTCGATGTTGAAGCAAAGGTCTACAGCGCTTTACCAACAGATGTATACTGTGGCTCACCTCTAGTCGTCTGTGAAGAAGGATTCGAAGGCGGTGCATCTGGATTTAGATATACAGATGACAACAATGCAAATGGAGGAATCCTAGATGACTCCAGTTGTACTGAGAAGATTTTCGGTTCACATGCATACTGGTTCGGTCATCCATGTAATACTGCAAACAGTTTCGGCGATGTCTGGGAGAACGAAACCCTAACTATCCCTGGAATTGATTTGACAAACATGTCTGGTGACTATGTTGCTCTTAACTTCGAGTACTATGCTGAAACTTGGTTCGAGATTTCTCAGTCTGGCCAAACATCTTCAGTGAACGATTATGCTGCTCTAACGGTAGATTGGACACAAGGTAGTTCTGATTACAATGGGCTAATCTATGGACAGTGGATTGATTACAATGAAGATGGATTCTGTATCGTTGATGAAGATGGAAATGGTTTCATCGACCCTGTCAATGAAACAACTCTAGACAATACTGAAATCGAATATATCGGAGACCCAACAAATGTTAATGGTGGCTCAGGATCATACAATGTATTCTTCAACACCGATGGATTAGTTCAGAGCAGAAGTCTAGATTTGACTCACCTTTATGTTGTAAATACAACCGCTCCTGATAGTAACCAGTGGACTGATGAGTGTATCAGTCTAGCAGGATCAACTCTAGACCTCAATTTCGAATTCCGTTCGAACGATGACGGCCACAATGGCCAAAATGATGGTGTACGTGGTGTTGGATTCGATAACATCACCCTAGAGGAGTTTACCTTCAGCCAAGATGCAGTATACAGTACATCTGTAATCGATTTAGATGCTGAGGAGAACCGAACAATTTCAATTTCAAACCACGACTTCGTATCTGGAGTCTACAAGATTGAAGTTGAATCAGTTTTCGACAATACAACTCAAGGAACAACATGGTACGGAATGGAAGAAGTGTCACTGGCTAACAATTTAGGCCGAGTGATTTTCTCTGTAGAAAGTGTAGATATCACCCTTGGAAAACCAGACCAAATTTCATGTCTCGATGATGTGGTATTGGATTGTGTACTACCAATCGACAGTGCAAAGATGCACGATTGGGCACTCTCTGCAACAAATGGTGTTCTTCAAGGAGATTACACCTTCCACATGACAGTTGTTGATGAAGCAGATGGAAGTCAAGTTCACACAACTACTGCGGGGCCTAGCCAAACATTGAGTGCTCATCAGCGGACCATTGTTTCCTTTACACCATGGAATGGATGGCAAGATGGACACTCTTACAATATTAGTTACCATGCAACATTACCAGATGGTAGTACTTCAGGAAACGTACGTTACTTCCATGCAACATTTGCAGCGCATATAGACATCGCAATATTATCAGGAGATTCCACTAGAGTAGCTTCAATCAAAGAAGACTTGGTAATTCTTGGAATGACTTACACCCAATATGATGTCAATGATTGGGGTAATTATCTCGACCTTGGCTGGTTAACTCATTATGATAAGGTGATTATGCCTTGGCAGGGTGCAAGTAATGCTGAAGAGTACTTCACTATGGTTGGTACAGATTCGAACAAGAATATTCTGAAGAGTTTCATGTCATCTGGAGGTACGGTACAAATTCACCTCTCCGGAGCAACAGATTACTATGATTATTCATCATCTACAGGAGAGAGTTTGCTTCCATTCGATATGAATATCCAACCTCGTAACACCCCAGAGACTCGAGTTACATACAGCAATATGGAAGTTGCAGACCCATTCCATCCTATACTTGATGGAATTGATTTAGCAGCATTCCAAGGATTTGATCAATTCGGAACAGTTACAGAATCTATTATCAACACAAAGAGCGCTTCTGCGACCTCTGTACCTCGTGCATGTAATGGATACTCCGAAGAAGGTGGTACATTCCAGAGACTCCTTCAATCTGAAGCAGATGTCCAAGATACTGTATTGGGAGTATGTAGCTATGTTGATGGTGGATTAATCGTTACAACAATCGACGTTGCAAGTGTTTCTGATAGAGCAGACAGTTCTACCTTCCCACTACTGGGTAACATGCTTTCATACCAGGTATCTCCTTATCCTAACGGATTTGGTACACTTGGAAGTGGACTTGACTTGACTATTAATGGAGAAGTACCTGCATTCGATCCTTCGACAGCAGGGTATGCATACCACTACATGAAGAGTGATTCAGAGATTACTTTCGCTCACACAACAAGTACCTCTGAGGTTTTGTCTACAGATTGGGTAATCAATGGACCAACTGATTGGGAAGGTTCCTCTATGGCTAGTGGAACTGACCACACAGATGTGGCAACTCCTACAGTTGAATTCTGTAAAGTTGACCTACAATCTGCAACAGGATGTTTGCAAGGCGCAACTTGGGAGATTACACTTTACCTACACGATGCAGCAGGACACTCTCGCTCAATCTCTGTTACAGTTATGACAGATGATACAAGAGCAGATGAGTACCGTCCTGATGCAGATGCAGTAATCGATATGAGACAAGAGTATGAGGACTTAATCGAAGACAGAGGAGTAAAATCCGTATCTGGAATAGATTGGCCACTACAACGTATTCATTTGGATGATACAGGTTCACTAACCGTACATTTCGATGCAGGTAATTCCTCAGATGCAGATGCACTGACAGGTTCTGGAATAGAGTCGTATGAATGGACTGTACTGTTTGACAAGCCTTACAATGAAGATAATTACAAGTTGGAAGGTCATAATTTCGTGATACCTGATTCCAGTGATGGTGCTTGGGCTTACACTTTCAGCAACGTTACAGTTGACCCAAGTGGGCAGACAGAATCACTAATTCGTATCGAATTAGTAGTATACGACCAAGCTGGAAAGAGTTCTGACAAGTACAAGATGTACTTCTCAGTGGTTCCAGAAGGGTTCGGCGATGCTGAACCTACTGTACAAATTGATTTGTCACTGAATGGTTCAAAGGTTATGAGCGATACAATTACCTTGGCTGGAAACATTGTAGATGGTGCAGAGCAAGGAGATGTATATGTCGAAGTTGCTTTACTCGAAACTACTTTTGATGAAACAGCAGTCGCTAAGTACACACTTTCTTTAGAAAAGAAATGGGCTAGATCGGATGCCCTTGGAGACGGAGACGGATTCGAATTAACTCTGAATATTGAGGACCTATTCGATAATGAAACCAAATCCAAGAGAGTCTTCGTCAAGGTATACGAAGGAGATGACAAGCGATGGCCGATTATCTATTGGATAGAACTCACTCTACCTGCATGTCAAGGTCTAGAAGTTCCAGTTGAGGTTCTTGATGCTGAACCTGATGCTTATTGGATTTGGGACGATGAAACCGAATCTTGTAGTTGGTCCGGTAAATATACCGATTCAGATAATGATGGAATCCCGGATAAGGCACCAAATTCTGATGCTATTGAATCAGGAGAAGATTCTAATTTGATGCTATATCTCGGTGGAGGAATTGGTCTGCTGTTAATTGTACTATTATCACTATTCTTTGTAATGCGTGGCGGAACTGAAGATGAAACAATGGGAATTGATACACAAATGGGTGGCGACTTCACTGCAACTGCGGCAGGATATGCTGGAGTAGCACAAATGGACCCGATGGAGCAATATGTACAACAATTGATTGCCCAAGGATATCCTGAAGAAACTGCGAGGACCTATGCCCAACAATATGCTGGTCACTTCCAACAACAGCAATAGCGAGGTTAGTTGATCACCGGGCTCCACTTCTTTTGAGGTGAGCCTTGTGACCGATTCACCTATGAGGTGTGTCCACACGGGCCAGTCCATGGACAAAGGCGAGTTCTACACAGTTGCCGACATGAGCCTAGCTGACCAAGGTGCATTACGTGTGGATTGGGCACGCTCCCGAATGCCAGTATTAGCCGCTTTGAAATCACAAGCCGAAATAGACCAACCCCTTGCAGGGATGAGAGTAACTGGTTGCCTCCATGTCACTAAGGAAACAGCAGTTCTCATTGAAACCATTCGAGCAGCAGGCGCTGAGGTATCATGGTCTGGATGTAATCCACTTTCTACACAAGATGATGTAGCGGCCTGGTTGGCTCGTGAGGGTTATGCAGTACATGCATGGCATGGGCAATCAGTTGAGGACTTTTATTGGTGTATAGACCGAACACTAGAGTTGAAACCAACTCTGACCCTTGATGATGGTGCAGATTTGATTGTTCGTGTTCATGGTGATAAATCTGAATTTGCAGATACCGTCATTGGAGGAACAGAGGAAACAACGACAGGAGTTCACCGGCTTCGTGCTATGGCAAATGCTGGCGATTTGAAGTACCCAGTAATCGCAGTTAATGATGCAATCACAAAATGGGACTTCGATAACGTGTATGGAACCGGGCAATCGACCTTAGATGGAATCATCAGAGCAACCAGTGTACTGATTGCTGGCAAAACGTTTGTCGTAGCAGGTTACGGTCATTGTGGACGTGGTCTTGCTATGAGAGCACGCGGAATGGGTGCTAATGTCATAATCACAGAGATTGATCCACTACCTGCTCTAAGGGCAGTGATGGATGGTTTCCGAGTAATGCGTATGGATGATGCAGCTCCTCTTGGTGACATATTTTGTACTGCTACTGGCATGAAAGATGTAATTTTGGGACGCCATGTTGACACAATGAAAGACGGTGCATTAGTTTCAAACACAGGTCACTATGACTGTGAAATTAACATTAAAGAATTGAAAGAAAGGTCTATTTCAATGCGAACAATACGTCCCGAAAACGATGAATATACTCTGGCTGATGGGCGCCGCATATATCTTCTAGCAGACGGTAGATTAGTCAATCTAGCCGCAGCCGAAGGCCACCCTTCGGAAGTAATGGATATGAGTTTTGCAAATCAATTCCTATCTCTATGCAGGCTTGCTGCAGAAGGCGCAGACATGGATGCAAAGGTCTACGACATCTCACTGGAACAGGATATGGATTTGGCAAATACAAAATTGAGCACACTTGGATTCTCTATTGATGAGTTAACCCAAGAGCAAACCACATACGCAACAGATTATACTGCTGGGACATGATCACTCTTCTTCGTACGAAGTCAAGTCTTCTTCTTGTTCATCATCGATGTATCCTATCTCATCGTAATGTGATTCAAAATCAGGCAGATTCATTTTCCAATTCCTTGGAAGTTTACGGTCTGCCTCGACAATTTTCTCTAATCTTTGCTGAAATGCAGGTGGATGTCGAGCGAATAGGAACATGTATAATTTCGAGGCTCGAATATCTTCAGGGATTACGACTTTTCCACAACTCGCCTCAAATTGAATCGCTCTTAGTAAGTTGAAACCTGGTCTATTCACTCGTTGATACAATTTTCTTGTGAAGGACATACCGATTATTACGGTCACTAAAATAAGCAGGCTTGTCAGACAAAATGCACCCCATCCCGAACCAAATAATGCCCTTGCAGCAAAAACTTCCATCATCAAAAATGGAACTGTGGACAACATAAACAACATGTTTTCCGAAACAGGTGCTTTGTTTGCTCGCATCTTAATTGCAGTCCATCCTCCATGATTTTTTTGCCACGGTTTGAAATGGACTTTCGGGTCCTGTTGAGCCGAACGCTCGAGAGTTTTGTGCAGATGTGTAATTCGTGCAAGTTGCGAATTTGCAATATCTAAATTCTCTTCGAAAAGCGCACTTAAGCGGTCTCTTGCTTCAGCATACATTCCCAGGTCTGAAAGAATTGTTACTTGTTCTATAATCGGAACCGATTCTAGTGGAGCAGCTTCTCTGCAGCGCTGCCACCATGCGAGAGCATCTTCGTGCAGACCCAAATGATCAACCATCAAGCGTCCACATTTGACCCATGTATCAACTCTAGAAGGATCGATGTCTATGACTTTATTACATGCAACTACTGCCTTTGATGCTTGCTCGATATCTGGATATTTTCCTTCGGGCGAAAGGAGGCATGCAATCATCCACCATGCGTTTGAATGCTCAGGGTCTGCTTCGACAGCAAGCCTAGCATGCTCTAAGGCACTGTCAATTTCACCATTCTCTTCTGCTTCAATTGCATCAAGATAATGGCTTTCAGCACTCATTCGTTATTCCTCCGCTCACCGCGACCGTACTTAGCAGATTGCAATTTCGGGGGGTCGCGTAATTTGCGGTGGTGTCCTTTATTTCGAGGGCCGCCAACCCTTTTTGAGCGTCCACAGCCAAAGCAATCATTGCGTTTTGCAAAGTTGGATTTACCACATTGTGGACAATCCCAATCACCCGCTCTAGGCTGAGATGATTCATTTCTATCTCCGGCCCTACGATCATTACCTTCCCATTTTTGAGTTGGTGCACTCCCTCTTCCTTTAGGTGCGCCACATCTGTTACATTCATTCCTGAATGAAAAGTTAGAATTCTTACATTCTCGACAGTCCCAGTCATTTTCTCCGTGAGTGTTACCATTTCCACGTCGGTCATTACCTCCGCGTCTATCGTCTCTTCCTCGGCGATCATTACCGCCACGTCGCTCATCACTTCCTCGGCGGTCGTTACGTTGGAAATTTGAGCCACCTCTGCCCTTAGATTCGCCGCAGCGATTACATTCTGTTCGGAATGCGAAATTGGAATTTTTACATTTCGGACAATCCCAATCATTATCGCCGTGAGTATTACGATTGTCACGGCGGTCATTATCTCGCCTGTCGTCTCTTCCACGCCTGTCGTCTCTTCCACGCCTGTCATCGCGTTGGAAGTTAGAACCGCCTCTTCCTTTTTGCTCGCCACAGCGATTACATTCTGTTCTGAAAGAAAAATTAGAATTATTACATTTAGGACAATCCCAATCCCGGTTTTGATGGTTTGAATTCCCACCTCGATTATCTCGATTATCTCGGTCTCCGCGGTTATCGCGTCCCCTGCGGTCTCCACGATTGTCATCTCGACCTCCCCGGTCACCCCGCTCGCCCCGATTATCTCGGTCGCGACGACCATCACTCGAGTGTTGTTTATCCCTCGGTTTACGAGTTCTAATTGTAATTTCTAGACCAAGCATAGCTTCGGGATTTGATTTTCTGTCGAGGTGAGCAATGTGTACCAGTGACTCTTTTAGATTACCAATTACTCCATCAACTTTGCCGATATATGTCTCGCCAGAATCGATCATAACCGACCCTAGAGCAGGACAAGCACCTGAGTATGATACGAGTAAGCCGCCTTCATGGCTGACACTCTCCACCCTGCCTTTGAACATAACACGCCCTCGGCGTTCTGCTTTTCAGTGTGACGGTTAGTCTCTGCGTAGTAAAAGTGCAGCACCTAGCATCGAAATGATTGTTGCAAACATGCCGATTGAAGGTAGGCCGCTCTCTTCGGCTGAGGTATCTGTGTCGCCTGTGTCTGTGTTAGAACCAGCAAATGGATCTGGGACACTTACATCTGCAGTGGCTATCCCATTAACGGGGTCGGTAGCCGTAATGATGACATCATACTGAGTTACTCCATCGGATACACACTTTGCGATTGATAGGCTAACATCCCAATTTTCACCATCTCTAGTGAATGCAGTAGTGGTTTCTCCACACATATTTGCAGATAGGGTTACTACACCTCCATCGGGGTCAATTGCAGTACCTGATAGACTGAACGAGTACTGGTCTGATGCCCAAGTAGCCTGAGTCCCGTCGATTTCGTCAGTTTTGACAGTAATTACAGGAGGTGTGTTCTTCTTTTCTAATGAAAGGTCTAACATTGTATTCCAATCTAACATTCCATCCGAACTTGCAGTAACGTGAATCATGAATTCACCAGGTGACATCCCAGATAAGCTAACGGAGTTTGAGGATGAAGTTGTGCCGAGATTAAAATTGGTTACCGGCCCATCTCCACCATTTTGGTATGCAGCCATTCCAACAGCGAGGCTTTGCACTAACAGTGTCGGATTTGCATCGATATCAACCGAATCAGAATAACTACCTGCTACTGCTGAAAAACTCGCAGGCTGGCCAAACCTCCATGTGTGAGTTTCATTGTTTGTAGCACCATATGGGTCGACAATAGAGCACTCTGCAGTTCCAGATTCAGAAGAGCCAGATGTTACTAAAAGTTCACCATCGGAATTCATTCTACTGGACCAGCCGGTTTCAGCAAATTCACAGTCTAGGCCCCATGCGTTATCATCGCTAGCCCAGTTTTCCATCGTGTTTCCAGTGATTGCAACAACTTCACTACCATCTTTGATAATTGGGATAATTGTATTATCTTCAGGAGCATAAGAACTCCAAACTGGAATATCATTTTCTTCAGGAGGAGTGGTCGTCATGTCAAAGAAGATATTTCGAATCATTGGGTAATCTGCTTTGTCGTAACCGATGGTTAGGGTTACTCTAACGCTTCCATCAGGAAGGTGTGTTTCAATAATAGACCCTGCTTCTAGATTGGTTTCGCCATCATCTTCGATGGTCCAGTTTGCCATTCTAAGGCCGTCAACGTATGGGAATGAGAACACCATAGTGGCGCTTGTTACATTTGTTGCATTCATGGCGACTGTGAATGTTTGGTTTTCATAATCTCCATTTCCGAAATTTGGAAGTTGATTGAATCTAGTATTGTGCGTTTCATCTTCTTTTGTAAACATCGAGATCTCAAGGTTATTGGTTGCAGTAGTTGGAACTTCTTTACAATCATCACTTGGAATACGTCCTGAACTAGCGGGGCAAACCCTCTCGTCTGGATGCCCTTCTGGAACTAAGTTAACTTCTTCTAGCCCAATACCTTCTTCGACGAACGTCACATCATTCCAATCTACATCTCCACGATGTGGGAGCCCTTCACGAATTCCAATTCGAGTGTACATGTCTGCAATACACTTGGCACCGATTTCTCTTACAGCATCTCTCTCATCAGTTGAAATCCAGTTGTCATTTCCTCCAGGTAGGCCTTCGAACAAACTGTCCAGATTATCTCTAACAACAGAAGCGCGGCTCTCATTGACCCATGAATTAGCGTACAAATCAGAGGTCGCCCAATCATCTAAAATTTCAAACATAAAGACAGCATTATTGTATTCAAAAAGGTCTTCAAATGTATAGCCTGAACAATCTACGTCCATCGCTTGTCGTCCTGAATCTTCGGCGCTTGTTACAGTTGTGAATGACATTGTTGCCATCAGGATTGCTAGCAACAGTGCTGGAATTCTCTCCTTCATGGCTTGTCCTATGAACAGAATATACTTAGTGTGTTGCTTTACACTATCATGGATGCATACGTTCTATTCTACGAATGAATAGTTGTAGTGGCAGTACACTCCATACGATTGCAGCAATGGTAGATGCTAATGGCGAAATCCCTCTATCGACACCAGTAAGTGGTAATTCTAAGAGATGGTTGTAAACACCATTCGGTGAAAACAAATCCACCATTCCCCCAATTTCGACATATTCGGAAGAGTTTAGATTTTCAACTCCAACCCCTGATAGACCTGCAACTACAGTGGTTAGAACTAGCCACAGTAGTGTGAATGTCATCCAAACACCCAATCCAATAGCAATCGATGAACCCATATCTTTCGCCCAAGAAGAGGCCAAGAGTTGAATCGAAGTGTACCAAAGTAATAGTAATCCTGTACCTAGGGTATAGATGAAAAATTCTTCAACACTGGGTAATTCATTCATTCTGTGCCAAATTATCGCAAGACTGAATAAATTCAATATCAATACAGGGAAGAAAATAGCGCCCCAATGTCCAATTAGAAGGGACCTTGCATACTTTGACCGTTCAATTGGCTGCGACAATTTGATTTCTAAAACTCCTGATAAACGGTCGCGACTTATGCCGTCAAATGAGATTAACACCGCTCCCATCGTAGCAGAAAGCCCGATGAATGCTGTTGATGCGAACATCACATCATATGCGGAATCGATAGTAAGTCCCGATAACAAATCCGCTTTAGGGTCGGATAATCCCCAACTCGAGAAGATAATGAATATCGCAAGTAGTGGCCAAATAACCAACATTCTGCCTGCTGAAAGGCGTTCTTTCATGATATGCCAGCCAAGGGTGAAGGCACTCATTCTTCTTCACCTCCTAATTGTTTGAATGGCAGTAAGTCGTCATTTGAAAGTTCAAGACTCACATCACCAGGGTCGATTCCAGTGGCTGAACAAATCATTTCCAATATGCCCGAGTTATCATCTAATCCAAGATTTTCTCTGACAGTGGAAAGCGTGCCTTCAATCAATAATTGACCGTGATGCAGAAGTGCAACTCGGTCTGCAAGCATCTCAAGGTCGGCAACTTGATGTGAAGAAATTATTATTGAAACACCCTTTGATGCAAGACTTTCTAACAGATTACTGAAAGCTCTCTGTGCAAGCGGATCCAAACCATTCAGCGGCTCATCTAGAACCAATATTTTTGGATTCCCAATAAGTGCACAAGCCAAGGAAAGGCGTTGGCGCATTCCTTGTGATAGATTATCGAGGTGATGATCTGATTTTGAGGAAAGGCCAACAATTTGAATTATACTTCCCACATCAACAGTTTCTTCTCGCATTAGGGAAATTGTTTTGAGAGTGTTCCTTACACTTATCCGGCCTTCCCAGCGAACTTGTTCTGGCATGTAGCCAATTCCAATACGACGCGATGTACATGTTTTGTCGAACCCTTTGCAATCATATAGGCCACATATTGCTTTCATCAGGGTCGACTTTCCTGCACCATTTGGCCCGATTAACCCGAGAATCTGACCTTTGTGAATTTCTAGATTGATAGAATGTATACCGGGACCATCTTTCTTAGCCCAAGGTTTCCAAGAAGAATAATCTCTAACAGTGTGCCGCCACGACACATCATTTAGAGTTAAACTAGTCTCCATCATTCTCGAAGCCAGCGTACACCCATTACAATGTGCCGCTTATCGGCCATCATTTGCGTTGAACTTATGCTTACAACAGTTCAGGGGGGGACGTGTTAGGCGGTCTTCTCGCATCTACAGCCCTTGTGGCATGCTTGTTTGGACTCCTCAAATGGCGAAGTGAAGATTTTGACAAAACCTCAATGATTTCATTATCAGTAGGGGTTTTACTTCTCTGGATAATTCCATGGGGGATTTTTGTTATCCTACCTTTAGCGATTATAATTTCGTTAGTTAGTCCCGCAGGTAGAGAAGAATGGGTGAGGTATCGGAGCCGAAGAATTGCAACAAGTCTTGTTTTGCTAATTTTATTAAATTTATTTGCATTGTATCCGGTCTCAACTCCAAGTGGAGCAGAAGAGTGGGGTGAGCCAATTACTACTGAAAATCCACATGCCCCTTCCTGGCCCGCCAGTGAACAATATACTTGGCTTCATGATGGCGCAGTGATTGGAATACTCAGCACAAGAACACCGCACACATTCTGCTCTTGGTCACAAGATTCGTCCAGTGTAACATTAGGGGTTATGCTTGGAATGCATGATAAAAGAATGCGTCAATCAATAGATGTAATGAATTCAATGATTAGTGGTTTTAGTATTGATCCTGATGCGTTTTGGTTAGAAGAGGTCGAAACAGAAGGAAACCACCAGTACGGTGAAGATACTCAATTTATAGCCCGATTTAATGTAAAGAGGGATGGATTTGAAACGACTCTAGCAACAGTGATAATCGTAGGATTTCCTAACGCTGGCGGCGAGGTAACATTACTATCGATTACACGCCCAACTCTCTCTTTTCAAGAAGATATTTTCGAAGAAAAAATAGTACTCGAATACATTGATTCGCTGTGATTAAACACTTTCTTCAGCAGGTGTATGGGCCATGGAATCTCTTTTCATCAATGCAGCCATGGCGCCAAGGTAAGTCACCCATCCGCAAAACTCGAGCAATGTAGGATCTCCATTCCAGCCAATAATGGCGCGGAATAAACCACCAATTGTACCTTTATCATGCATAATAGGGGCATCACCTTCTCCATCCCATTCGGGATTCAAATCCCAAATTTCTTCATTGTAAACAGGGATTAATCCGGCATCGTCTTCTTGTAATTCATGAATCCCATGAGCAAACAAACCAGCACCGACGAATATTAGGAACACGGTAGAAATTGTAAACATTTTTTTGATGTCAATTTTAACACCCTTCGCCATCATTAACCATCCTAGTGAGATTGCGATACCAATACCGATGACCAATCCCAGAATGGCCCAAAGGGTATCGGTACTTGCTCCGAGGAACACTACGGTTTCAGAGCCTTCTCTCCATACTGAAAGGAATGCAATAACCGAGAGGGACTTCGCCCCACTAGTAGAGTCAAGCATCGCCTTTTCAGCAAGATTTTCTAATTCATTTTTGGAATGATGCTTGATTAAGTGAAAGATTACTACTGCAATTAATACTGAAGATGCAACCATCAGAATACCTTCGAACCAAGCTTCATTATCTTCAAAATTCCCAATTACTAATTCAAAAATCAGAGCGGTGACGACACTTGCTCCAACACCTGCTGCAACACCTTTCCAAATATTAGGAATAAGATCGTCTCGCTTGCCGTTTTTTAGTATCAGCACTAGTATTACAACAATCATTGTCGCTTCAAGAGCTTCTCTAAACCCAATGAGTCCACCTGTCCACAAGTCTGCCATTAGGGTTGTCGCCATGCCGGTCGGTTTTAGGCTAGCCTAATAAAGATTAGGGCTCCCTAAAACTGGAAACAATATTGTAAACGAAATCTCGGATAGGGCGAGGGATTATCCATGCGAAAGGGAACAACCAAATCCAATTCCACCTCATGTATAGTAAGCACCTAATCGCAGCAGAAGAATGCGAATACATCTTGTTTTTTCTGATTAAAACAAGTGTATCTGTGTTGACTTGATAGCGATTTAGCAATTCGATTCCAATCTCTGATTCTTGCTCGGTTATTTCCAAATAACGAGACAGGCGATTTGAAATAAATTTCCCAGTTTTAGTACATAGGCCGCAAAGACCATCGATGAGTAAGGTATCTTTATCCATGCTCATTCTGCAGCGATGTGTACATTCCCTTCTTCATAGTATACCTGGATTCTATTTGGTAATTTTTTGGTCAAAGAAGCAACTCCTTCATAGATCTCATCTTCTTTGCATTTGAATGATTTAGCCGCTTTTTTAGTAGACCAAGCTACGACCTCAAAATCGGACTGTTTAATCCATTCGAAAAGACGTAACTCGAATTCAGTGAGGTCTGCCATGACACTCCCAGCGTGGCCAAGCACATCAAGGCTACCATCACGAAAGAATTACCATTCTTCTGCAGCACTCTTCAGCATCAATGAAACCATCAAGCAGGGTATTGAGGGCCTTGACAAATGGTATATCAATACCCATATCGATAGCCCTGTCTCTAAACATTCGAGCCGCCCTAACTCCTTCAGCGACCATTACCATCTCTTCGAGTGCTTGTTCCAGAGTCAATCCACTACCCAATTTTTCGCCCATCTTTCTGTTTCTTCCGTGCGGTGAAGTTGCTGTGACATAGAGGTCTCCAAGACCAGCTGGGCCAAATGCAACTTCCGCTCTTGCTCCTAGTTGTGGAAGTAAGAGACACCCCTCGCGGAATCCAGCATTGAAAATTGCTGCTTTCAGATTGTCACCACCCAAAGAGCCGATTTGTTTTAGTCCATCAACAAGGCCACAAGCAAGGGCCACTACATTCTTGAAAGCACCCCATAACTCCGCTCCAACAGGATCTGATGCTGCATGAAGAATGAATGTAGGTGTTGTGAGTGTTGCAGCAAGGTTCTCTGCAACGGACATATCTTCGCTGGCAACTAATGCAGTGGTCATAACGCCACCAGCGGCTTCAGGTGCAATCGTCGGACCTGTAAGTACAGCTAACGGGTTATGCATATTTTTCTCGTTCAACATTTGGTGAATTGCTTCGCTAATCAATCTCTTTCCAGGTGCTAATCCTTTAGCAAGGTCAAGAAGTACATGGCCAGGTCTCAGATGCTCTATAATATCCTCAACAACATTCAAGATAACCGATGATGGTAATGCAAGTACAATAATTTCACTGCCTTCAAGAACCTCTTCGACATGCATTGTGGCTTCAAGCCCCTCAAGAGAATGTTCTGGTAAGTATTTGTGATTCATACCTTCCATCGTAATTGATTCATACACTTCTTGTTCAACAGTCCACCCTTTGACATTGTGTCCGTCTAGAAGCCACAAGCGTGCAATAGCACTTCCCCAATTACCCAATCCGAGTACCGCAATATGAGCCATAGTATCCCGTGGCTTACCAATCCCCTTTAGGGGATTTCCCTATCATTACCCCTTACATGCGAGTTATTAGAGCCTTTAATCCGAACCAGGTTTTGATTTTCAGACTTGTTCTGGTTGCCATTGAGGATATTTTGTCATACATTTTGCAAAAGCCTCACTTTCAAGATTTTCACTTAACCATAGGTGGACTCTTGTCCAGTTTTGTGAGTCAAACCAAACTCTGTCGTGGTTAGCAAATTGTCTAACAAATGGGAAAATGGCATCACTTAAATTTCCTTTAGGGAGATTGACATTGAGATCTAAGAGATATTTACTTGCAGCATCTCTATGTTCAACTGCATCGACATTTTCATATCGATTTGGATATTTGTATCTATCAAGATGAAATTTGAATTCGTTATCATTACGATTTATCCAACCTCTCTCTTCTTCATTCAATTTCCAAGATTGGACATACTCCATAATTTCTAAACTTTCTTCAATCACATTACCATCTGCTAGTAGCATTACAGGAACCGTTCCCTTAGGTGATATTTTCAGCATATGGTCGGGCCTATCTCTTAGAATCACTTCTCGGTGCTCTATTTGGAAACCAGTTCGTACTATTGCCATTCGAGCACGCATTGCATACGGGCACCGCCTAAAAGAGTACAATATAGGTAAGGCCATGAAACGAGTTACAGGCCTTCAATTATCAATTTTGCAGTAGAATCGATTTATCAAAATAGATCATCATCATCGTCTTCTGTGACGAATAGATCATCATTATCATCTTTTTTAGCCGCAGACTTCTTTGCCTTAGCAGCGCCTTTCTTTTCGTCAGTGACCTTCTTTTCTTCCTTAGCAGGTTCAGCAACTGTTTCCTCTTCCTTAGCAGGTTCGGCAACAGTCTTTGTTGCTTTTACAGGTTGAACTTTAGCAAGTGCATCTTTAGCACGTGCTGCTGCGATTTCAACTTCTCTTGCTTCCATTTCCTCTGGGGAAATATTAGCCTGGGCTGCAAGTGCCTTGCGCCTATCCTCTCGAGCCTTTCTCTCTAGCTGACGGTGTCGTGCTCTCTCAATATTTTGAACCATATACATTGCATCGTGTTCGAGCAATGGTGAATCTGAAATCAAAGTCATATCTAGCCAAGCGCCTTCTTCGATGATAAATTCAGCTAACGGCTCGAAATTCAAATCTGATTTTTTAATCTGAGTGTAATGCATTGCATTACCCATGCGGTGTTCCACGCCTGAAAAGTGACAATAGAATTGTTTAGTCCCGATAGTCTCTCGAACTTGATCAAACAATTCACCATAATCTTCTGAGGTACGCAATCTACCGTGTCCACGGGCGTGAACATGTGCCAAATTAATTACTGGAATTGTGCCTTCAACATGGTTGACCACTTCGAGAACTTCTTCTAGGCTACCCCAAAGTTCCTGTCGACCACTAGTCTCGACTCCGATTTTAGCAGGAGTGCCGTCCTTCAACCATGGGAATACAGGATAAATTTCTTCATCATCATTCCAAATATCGTGAACCCTCTGAACAATTCCTTTGAATACACTAGCAACTTGTTCATTTGCTGCTTGCCCTCGCCCCATCTCGCCATAATGGCCAGCATGTAAGGTAACGTGCCTAGCATTGATTGTTTTAGCCGCTTGTAGCGCCGCCTCAACTTTAGCTAGGCTTCTATTGCGTTGTAAACGGTCTCCAAGTAGTTCAGAATAGTACGGCCCGTGTATGTTCATTTCGAAACCAGTTTTGTGAGCTAGAACTCCAGCCTGCCAATACTGTTCAAAGTGCTGCGGGGAAACCATGCGTACAGTTTGTACCTCCATAGTCTCCAATCCGAGAGAGATAATATCGTCCATTCCTTCAACGATTGTTCGCCCTTTACACGAGAGAGGAACTCCAGCCGGACCTAACTTTACTGCCATGCACCCACTCCCGCAGAACAGGCGGAAGGGCTGTCCTATGTTAACCCCTTTCCGTCATTCGTACCAAAATTGTTCTAATTAGGGAGGGTTTGGTTCATTTGAGAGAACCGGGTCGGGCGGAATATGGAGGCACATGTGGAGGCCGCAGTTAATGCATTCCGTCATGGCAATCCAGTCTGTTTATTCGATGCAGAGAATAGGGAAGGGGAAACTGATTTATTATTTCCCGGCCAATGTGCCGATGCTGCAACTATGAGGCAATTACGATTCGATTGTGGAGGGTTACTTTTCCTTGCAATTGGGCATGAAGTTGGAGAGAGGTTTTCATTACCATTTTTACAAGATTTGCACATGGATGCCAGATTATTAGCGGATTACCCAGTACTTCGTCACTTACAGACAAACGACCTTCAATACGATACTCGCAGTGCATTCACTTTATCGTTAAATCATCGTGATACGTTTACAGGAATCACAGATCGTGATCGAGCACTCACTACTCGAAGGTTTGCTGAACTATATGCCGAACTAAAAGATGGCGATGATGCACTTGAAAAGCTGGGAGAAGAGTTTCGCACTCCAGGGCATATACCAGTCTGTAGAGAGACAGAAGGCGGCCTGTCGCGCCGACAAGGGCATACCGAACTCGCTGTTGGCCTAGCACGTCTCTCCGGAATGACGCCAGTCGTCATTGGGGCTGAGATGTTACAACCTGACGGGGATCTCGCATTGCCTGTAGAAGATGCTCGCATTTGGGCTAATGAAAGAGGAATACCATTCTTGACCGGTGAGGAATTGATTAGTGCCCTAGGCTCTAAGTGAGAGTACCTTTTCCCATGAAAGGAGGATAACATATGATTCGTGTGATGGCAGTGGGGGTCTTCGACCTATTACATGCTGGACATCTGCATTATATGGAGCAAGCGAAATCGCTTGGTGATTACCTAGTAGTCGTTGTTGCTCATGATGATACTGTCAGAAAGCGTAAGCATGATCCAATAACGGGCCAAGATTTACGCAGAAGGATGGTTGAAGGCCTAAAACCAGTTGATGAAGCCGTGATTGGAAACTCCCCTGATATACCAATATTCGATATTTTACCAAAGGTTAATCCCGATATTATTGCTTTAGGATATGACCAAGAACACGCTGAAGAACGAATCCGTAGTTCGCTTGAGGAGAGAGGTCTTGGCCACATCAAAGTTGTAAGGGTTGAAGGCTTATCCGATGATTTGGATGGGACTCGAAAAATCATTGCTAGGATACTAGAACGTTCCTCGTTCCACAATAGCAAAGACAAGGAGGTGAATTGATGTTCACTGGAATTGTTGCAGGCATGGGTCGGATTTCTCAAATAGAAGGCGAGGAAGTAATCCGTTTAGTAATTGATTTTGGAATGGTTTCAGTAGACGGGTTAGTCGAAGGAGCATCAGTTTCAGTCGATGGTGTCTGCCTTACTGTTGTGGATATTGATGATAGATTGATTTCATTCGACGTAATTCCCGAGACCCTTTCATTGACCACACTAGGAGAAAAAATCGAGGGCCATTGGGTAAATCTTGAGCGCGCCCTCAAATTTGGCGATGAGATAGGAGGGCATCTACTGTCAGGCCACATATTTGGGGTCGGGGAAATAATTGAACGGGATGATGGGAATGAGTTTTTGGATATCTTCATCGACTGTCCGGATGATATAATGAAATATATTCAAGAAAAAGGCTACATCGCAATAGATGGTATTTCTTTAACAGTCGGTCACATTAGTGAAGGAGGGTTTGCCTTACATCTAATTCCAGAGACAATTCAACTAACCACGATTGGCGGGAAAGGACTTGGTGAACATGTTAATATCGAAGTCGATTCAATGACGCAAACTATTGTTTCAACTGTGGAAAAGATTCTGGAGGAAAGAGTATGACACAAATTGCAATTGTATGTGGGAGTTTTCATAAAGCAGAGATTTCGAGAATGCTTGCTTATGCTGAAAACCAAGCGGCTAGCGAAGACATGACGATTGTAGAAATCGTATGGGTGCCGGGGGCAATGGAAGTTCCATTGGCTCTTTCCCGCTTAATCTCTCGTGACGATATTCACGGTGCAGCATGTCTTGGAATAATTGAGAAAGGTAGTACAAAGCACGGACTGGCAATGGGACAAGCAGTTATCAAATCAATAATTGAATTACAATTAGAACATGGTAAACCGATTGGTTTAGGCATTATTGGTCCCGGCGCAGAAGAGAAGCACATCGAGCCTCGCCTAGAGCCTCATGCTAGGGCGGCAGTGTCTGCAATTTCTTCTATGCTGTGAGCCTTCTCTGTCTTCAAAATATACCACCACAGCGCTCCTAGAATAATGGCTTGCGGCCAGAAGAACCACCAGGTACTCCATCTCACCCCATCCAACATGAGATCACTGAATGGGTGAAGGAAAGGTGTTGGGAAGAAATCAATAGTATGCCCGGGAATATCTAGTAGTATATGGAAAAACCAAGGCAATACAAAAATCCAAGCCATATATCTCGGGTTTTCATGTTCCTTAGATTTTAGAATATACCAAGCTGCCAAAAATAGAACGAGAACTATTGTTAGTGAGTGAGTCCACTGGTAAATCGACCACGCAAAAGGCATATCTTCGGTAACTGCGTTATCGATATCGACCCTTGATATTCCATAAATCAATCCATAAATTGTGTTTGGAATAAATGCCAAGAGGTCAGGTAGTACACTCATTGGTCCACTAACCTTCCATGACATTTTCCCACGGGTTAATGCCATGCCCCAGAGCCAATGTGAAAAAACATCCATATTTACTTGCGAATTGCAGTTTATTCTTGAATGTTGAGAGGCAATGTTCAAGGATGCTATTCCCTTGGTAGATACATGGGCGACAATATTCGCAACGTAATAATCATCGGAAGTGGACCTGCTGGATATACTGCAGGGTTGTACACAGGTCGTGCAATGTTAGAGCCGCTGATGTTTGCAGGCTACATGTCTGGAGGGCAATTGATGCTGACAAGTGACATCGAAAACTTCCCAGGGTACCCTAAAGGAATTGGTGGCCCTGAGATGATGATGGAGTTGCGCGAACAGGCTGAACGATTTGGACTTGAAGTTCAAGACCGTAACGTAGACCGTGTTGATTTGTCAGAGCGCCCATTCAAAGTTTATTCAGAAGGTGATGAATATCTTACTCATTCAATCATTGTATCAACAGGTGCAGAATCGATTTGGCTTGGAGTCGAAGGTGAAGAGGAACAAAAGGGCAGAGGAATTTCAACATGTGCAACTTGTGATGGGGCATTTTTCAGAGAACAGGAAATAATGGTTGTTGGTGGAGGAGACTCTGCTATGGAAGAAGCGACTTTCTTAACGCGGTTCGCATCAAAGGTTACTCTTGTCCATCGAAGAGATGTGTTTCGTGCATCACAAGTGATGTATGATCGTGCCGCTAATCATGAGAAAATTGAGATTAAGACATTCCGCCAAGTAAAGAAATGGCTTTCCGATGATTCTGGATTGACCGGTGCTGTATTAGAAGACCCGAGAGACGGTTCCACTGAAGAAATCGCAGTAAGCGGCGCCTTCATCGCAATTGGCCATACGCCGATTACCAACTTCCTTGAAGGTCAATTAGAAACTAATGAAGAAGGTTATTTGATTCACAGAGAACATACCATGACAAATGTAGAAGGAGTATTTGCAGCAGGAGATGTCGTAGATACGCGCTACAAGCAAGCAATCACTGCAGCAGGTCTTGGTTGCCAAGCAGCAATAGATTGCGAAAAATGGCTTGAAGAAAATGTACATTGAGGCATGAGAATGGTAAACATCGACCGCCATTCGCGCCATATACTGTTACCTCAAGTCGGAGCAGAAGGGCAGGCACGTCTGGCAAAAGCACGAATTTTATGCGTGGGCGCAGGCGGCTTAGGAAGCCCCGTAATTCAATATCTTGCTGCAGCAGGAGTTGGTCACCTCACACTTATTGATGATGATAATGTTGACATTTCCAACTTACAACGGCAAGTAATTCACCGAAGTACAGACATTGGACATCCTAAAGCTGATTCAGCAAAGAGATTTGTTAACGACCTAGACCCAAATATTTCAGTTGCTTCAAAGGTTGTTAGATTGAACTCGGAAAATGCAAATGAATTGTTTAAGGGACATGATTTAGTCATAGATGGAACTGACAATATTCCAACTAGATATTTAATTGATGATACCTGTATGGAATTAGGAATTCCATGGGTCTATGGCTCGGTTTATAGATTCGAAGGCCAAGCCTCAGTGTTCAATTACAAAGGTGGTCCAAGGTATCGGGATTTATTTCCCGTGGCACCACCGGATGAATTAATTCCATCTTGTGCAGATGCAGGTGTTATCGGTGTTATTCCGGGATTAATCGGTTGTATACAAGCAAGTGAAGCAATAAAAATAATTCTTGAGATTGGAACTCCACTTTCAGGTAAATTACTAATCTATGATTCATTAGAATCTAAGCAAAGAATTCTTTCATTTGGTAATTCAAATAGTGAACAAGTTGAAAAATCAGATATCCCTGCCAATGAATTGATGTTCCACACAATCCCCCCTTCCAAAGCTATCGAAAAAATGGATGAAGGCTGGAATCCATGTTTTATTGATGTCCGTTCACAAAATGAATGGGATCAGGCTCGGATTTCAAAAGCGGTGTACATGTGTCCACACGATGAGATATTATCCGCCATTGACCAAATTCCCAAAGACCAAGATGTCTTAGTCCACTGTAGATCGGGGATGAGGTCTCAAATTGCAATAATGCAATTGATTCAAGCCGGTTATGATGCCTCAAAATTGTATAATCTGTCGGGTGGAATCTTGGATTGGGCTGAAACAAACCCAGAAGGTATCATACATGGCTGAGACCCACCTATGGTGGGTCAACCTTCAAGGGGTTTAGTGTTGGCCAGTAGCATGTGCCGAAACTTATCGTAGCCGACGAGAACGAAGGCCGACGCAATCTTCTTGCAGGAACTTTAGAGCGAGCCGGGTATGAAGTAACTAGGGCTGGGACTTTACGACAAGCGGAAGGAACTGCTCTCGCTACAATGCCCGAGGTTGTCCTAATTGATGGTGAATGGAACACCGGTGATGCAATCGATGCATCTCAGAGATTAATGTCAGATCCTGAGTTTGCATTCAAATGCAGAATCGTGATTCTATCAAGGTCAAATTCTGAAGATTATCTGGTTTCTGCTGCCAGAGCAGGAATAAACGAAGTGATTTCAAAACCGGTTGACATGAATAAGTTACTTGCACAACTTGAGAAACATTCGAAGAAACAATTCGTTCAGCCACCAGCAGACGTTTCTAATGCCACAGGTACAGGCGGAAGTGGCACATTTGACGTATCGATGGTGATGGGTGATGCTAAATGGGCGCTTCCGATGCTAAAAGGAATTGTCACTCCGGAAAAAATTAATGTCGACTTCATCAATGAGATACTAACTCAGTTAGGAGAAGAAGGCATAGAAATCGAACAAGAGATAGATCCCTCTTTGATGTCGAATGTACTTCGTGTAGCTCTCAACAATATTGTCAATGAATTAGGCCCCACTGCTAATGCGGGTGCTGCGGGCTCAGTTTCTGGAAATCTACCCACCTCAAAGAGGAGTTCAAAGTTGGGTTCAAAATCTACAACTAGTAAATTGGGGGGAGGTTCAATGGAAGATATTCTACAAAACCAAGCGGATGTAATAGCATCTGACATTGAGGGAGTAATGGATAGTATACTCGATGAAAAGCCGGACCTTGTCAATATTATTCCAGAACATAACCAAGCTGCAATCGATCCTGCTGTTCTTGAATTCACAAGACTGGTAACTGAAACAGCCCATGAATTGATGTGGGATATCGGAAGACCGGGGAATCTCACAGATATTACATTGTCAACCCGTGTAGAAGACGTTACTGAAATGCTAGGGGATGTGTTGACCTCACTTCCATCAAGAGAGGAAGAAGAATGATGAGTGAATCGGATAAGAAGTGGGCTTTCTGGGCTTTATCTTGTGCATTTTTAGTTGATTTCATGGGTTATGCGTTCATCGTTCCAATACTTCCATCATGGAGAGCAGAGTTTGCATTATCCAATACTGAAGCTACAGCATTAGTTTCACTTTGGGCAGTTCCGCTTTTCTTACTGGGGCCTTACACTGGACGGTTGACCGACCGTCTGGGGCCTGGTCGCACTATTCTATTCTCATTGGTTGCATTAACTGCAGCATCTTTGCTCTACTTGGTAGCAATGGAAGTCACATCTATTGATGGATTCATTGTTTTGGCAATAGCCAGGTTGATACATGGCGCATCAGGTGCTGCAATTCTGACTGCAGGATTTGCTGCAGCGAGTGATATTTGGCCAACCAAATTTGGAGAAATGTCAGGGAAATTGATTGCAATGGCAACAATTGGCGGTTTGATGGGGCCAGTAATTGGAGGGGCTGCTTACACAATTGGACCGCAATATGCATTTATTGGTCTAGCATCTGCAACTGCAGTCATCATTCCAATAATCTATGTGACAACTAAGGAGTTGGGTCATGGTAGTGAGCCGGCTCAAGGCTCAGTGCCTCTGAAAGTATTCATTCAGAACCCTGTATTATTCCGAATCGGTCTATTGGTGATGATGACTACATTAGCAACTGGTGCACTAGAAGCAGGAGTTCCATTATTCCTTAAGGATAGTTTGGGCCTAAATGCTGCCTGGATTGGTGCAGTCTTGTTGGTAATGGTAGTCGCCCAAGGTTTAGGCGGTTGGTTGTGGGGCGTTCTAGTAGATCGCAATGGCCCCGTTCGCTACATGATATTCGGTTGGACTGTTGTAACCATAACGATGCTTGCGGCTGGATATGTTGCATATTCAATACATGATGTCATTCTTGCAGCATATTGTATCATTGTAATTTTAGGAGTTTTCCAATTTGCAATCTCGGCAGCACAAGTTCCAATGCTTCCAATGGTAGATGCGGCAACTACTCAAGTATACGGTAAAGGTGGCGCAGGTCTTGCATTTGGTGCCTTTGGAACCGCATGGGCTGCTGGAACTATAGTTGGACCAATGGTTATTGGTCCGGTTTATGATTACACTAACAATTGGGGAATCTCATTAGGAATTCTTGCAATACCGATGGCCATAGGATTGATGATAACCCTTTCAAATCGTCAGGTATTGAGTGATTGTTACAATTCAGAAATGTCAAAACGCCTCGAATCTGAATGATTTGAATAATGGCATGCCTGATAAGAAAACGCCTCTTCGGAGGGGTGGGATGGACCATGACTCAAGGACAATTACCGACGATTCGTGGTACTGATTGGATTGGTGAAAGCCCATTAGAATTTACCAATACACTACCAGCAGATGCTGCTAAAGGCGAGTTACTGCGCTTCACTGCAGAGCGTCACGATGGCCACCTACAACTTATCGGAGCCGTATGGGATTTCGTACATCGCGGTGAAAATTCCTATGATGGAGAATCATGGCACGACTTTTCCAACAGATTTGTCGATGCACTGAAGCAAGGATTGACCGGGCGTACTAAAGTCAAGGGTTTGACTGAAGGTGAAATAATTCCAAGAAGAGATACGGATTTACATTTAGAAAGAAGAGGTGATCGCTTCATCGTTGATGTCATACTCTGTTTACGTCGATTGGCACACTATATGTCAATCACAAATGAAATGCGAATGGAATGGCAACGTATGATGACAAGAACTCGTGGATTAGATGCTCATCTGAAAGATATTTTTGCAAATGGCATGGACACTCCTGATGGTGGTAAATTTGGCGGAAAGGGCTTCCGTTCTACCTGGCAAGAGGGTTGTGTTGCAGCGGCTACTGCTCTCAAAAGAGACCAACACAACTCTCCCGATTCACCATATCATGGTGATTACATCGCTCCAATGATTAGAGATATTGGATTATGTATGGCAATGGGCGATACTCCAATGGATATTATGACTGCACAGATGGGTAAAATCGATTCAGTAATGAATGGGGGAATCGATGGTGCAGGAGGTAGAGATTTACACGTTGGTTGCTTCCACAGAGGCGTACTCCCGCCTACAGCACCTCTTCCAATTGCTACGGTTACGATGACTGGAATGGCACTTTCAGCATGGAAAAAGAATGAGAAGAGATTCCACCTTGCATGCATAGGCGAAGGCTCTTCCTCATCAGGAGAGTGGTGGGAAGCAATCAATCTAGCTGCAACCCGCGGCTTACCAATATCATATATTTTACAAAACAACCAAATTGCACTTGATACACCACCTGTAAATCAATCAAATGTTGAATTATGGGCTGATAAGGCAGTGGCAATGGGCATTCCATCGTGGACAATAGATGGCTCAGACCCTGCATCCTGGCATGCATCTGTTGCTTGTGCACGAGAATTTTCATTGTCTGGCGGGGGGCCAACTCTAATTCACATTGAAACCATGCGTGGTTGTGGGCATGCTCACCACCATGATGATCTCTATCTTGGTGCACCTTCAGGCACCCCTCCTGGATATGTAGACCGCGACTTACTTTCATATTGGGAAGCTAAGGACCCAATTCCAACTCATAGAAATCTTCTGCTTTCTCTAGGAATTACCGAAAAAGAACTCTCTGTTATGGAAGCAGAGGAACAAGAATTGGTAGATTCTGCCCGTTCTTCAGTCGAAGAGATGGAATGGGCAGACCCTTCAACAGTCACACTTGGTGTAACATCACTACATAATGCCGATACTCATGAAGACCATTTGAAACGTTTATCCGGTTCTGCAATTATGGGGGAATCAAATCCAGTATTAGAAGTAGGTGAGTGCTTACTAGAGTATGCCGAGAGTGGTGGTTGGACTTATTCAAGAGCGATTCAGCAAGCGATGTGTGATATTGCTGAGCAATATGGGGATTCCACACTTTTCATGGGAGAAGATATGGAAGTAGCAGGAGCGTTCGGAATGAATATTCCTCTAAAAGCAAACGGACATCAAGATAAATTACTCGATATGCCTCTATGTGAAGCAGTCATAATTCATTCCGCTACAGGCGCTGCTCTTGCTGGAATGAGGCCAATGGCCGAAATACAATTTGGTGGCTTTGCAGCATTAGCCCACAACGCGCTAATAAATAATGCAGCAATGCTACGCTGGAGATGGGGTGCTGATGTACCCATTACTATCAGAATACCATTGGGTGCAAAGACACGAAGTGGACCATTCCATGCAAATATGATTGAATCATGGTATGCAAATGACCCCGGTTTGGTAGTACTTGCTCCAGGGACTCCCCAAGATGCCTACGACCTTTTACGTGAGGCGGCCGCACTAGATGACCCAGTAATTTTCTTGGAACATATTGGTTTGTATGGGTTGCGCGGAGGCCTTACTGGCTGGGGCCAAAATATTAATCAAAAAGTAGATACAAAGCCAGTCAAAGATGCAATTTCATCGGGTGAAAGACTCAAGATTGGTAAAGCGGGAGTTATTCGTGGGGGAAGAGATGTTACCCTGGTCACATGGGGTTCAATGGTGCATGTAGCTAAACTTGCAGCAGATCAATTATCAAAAGAAGATATTGAAGTGGAAATTATTGATGTTAGAACTCTGGTGCCATTCGATGCAAAAACATGCGTATCTAGTGTAACCAGAACTGGACGTCTTGTAATTTTACAAGAAGGTCAATGGTTTGGCGGTATTGCTCATTCTATGCAATCTAGAATCATGGAAGATGCTTTCTATGCTTTAGAATCTGCTCCACTAATTATCGGTGCGCTTGATACACCAGTACCGTTTGCTCCACCTCTTGAGGACCACACCGTTCCGAGTCTCGACCATGTGATCAAGGCTCTTCGTCAAGTGGCCCAGGGATGAAGTTTGATATTACGGCCCCGATTACAGGGGCCACGATATATAGAATTAAATTCCCATTGCCCGTGACAATATTTGGTCCAAGTGTTCTTGCGGGATTCATACTAGCGCCGGTGGAATCTCCGAAACAGAATGACAGTAATGCAACCATGGTCCCTACTCCGAGTGATAGTTTGAATCGACTCACATTTCTTCTTACCAGCACATGTATTGAATACATTAGAAGTAGAGTAATTGCAATTTCAATTCCCCATGCATTTGGCATCGAGACAGTGGGAATAGTTGCTCCATCAACGACCAGCATTGCTGCAAGCCAAGCACCTAGTGATTGTGCGATTAAGTACCCAGGTAACGCTTTTTGTTCAAGGTCACCCTTTGCTGCAAATGCAATCGATACAGCCGGATTAATATGGGCGCCCGAAATTGGCTGGAAAATCATAATTGCTGTGAATACTGCAAAACCAAAAGTCACACTAATTGCAATAGGGCTCCAACCCATTGCAACGGATCCACATCCCAATAGGACCATCAGAAAAGTCCCGCAAAATTCAGCAAGGTAGCGCGACCACACAAACCGGTGGTATCAGACTCAATTCATGAGTTTTTTCTAAAACCTAAGTAATAATCAAAGAGGGGTTCATTATGCCATGGTCATGGGAGGGGAAGTTAAGCAGCAAGGCATTGGTGCTCTTCTCCAATGGAATGCATTACTGATTTCATTCGCACTGTTCGTAACACTGGCAATTCTTGGAGGAATTACTGAGAAAAATGATTGGACAAATATCGGCATCCTAATTGTTTTGATAATAATAGCACTGGCATTGCTGATTACCTCTGCTGATTTCTTTGTAGAGGGTGCTAAAGGACTCGCTAGGAGAGCCGGAATGGCAGAAGTTGTAATCGGATTAACGATTGTCAGCATTGGAACCTCTCTCCCCGAGATTCTTGTTACTGCTACTGCTTCGGCAACAGCTGCAGGAAATGACCCGGCACTGATGGATCTAGCAGTTGGTAATATCTACGGCTCGATATTGGTTCAAATCACCCTAGTATTGGGCATAGTTGTCGCTTTCAAACCGCTTGAGATTAGGCCCGCATGGCTACGAAGAGATGGCCTTCTTATGCTTCTTTCAGTACTTGTCTTGACTGCTTTACTATGGGAGGGAGATGGACTAACTCGTATAGAGGGGGCAATCCTGTGTTTAATCTATATGCTGTACATCTTTTGGTTGCTTAGTGATACTAATAAAATTAGAGAAGATGAACTTGAAATTGTAAATGAGATTAAGTCTTCAACAGAATTTAGTTGGAGTGGAACTGCATACATGATCATGGTCATAATTGGACTGAGTATGGCTGTATATTCAGCGACTCAGTTAGTGGATTATGCTTGTGAAATCGCCTATAAATTGAATGTTCCTCATGCAATTGTTGGTTCCACAATGTCTGGTTTAGGAACCTCACTTCCAGAACTTACTGTCGCAATGGTTGCAGTACGTAAGAGTCAAGGAGTTGCGATTGGAACCCTGATAGGCTCTAATATTACAGACCCACTATTGTCCATTGGTATCGCAGCCTTAGTGGCCCCAATCACATTGACTGAAGCCTCTTATGACCTAACAATGTACTTGATTATCCCAGCGACGATTGCTGGAGTGGCATTATGTTTGGTAATGATGTGGACCGGATTTAAATTTAGTAGATTGGAAGGTGGAATTTTGATTTCTTTCTACTTACTATTCTTGGTTCTAATCGAATTACAACGCCAAGGCTATCTCTCGATTTGAGAAGAATAGCACTTCTTATGCGCAATGGCCTTGTGGGCTGAGCATGGTCGACTTTCAATTAGATGAAATGCAGACGATGCTCCAAGAACTAGCAAGAGAGTTTGCCTTGGATGAAATCAGACCAAATGCAGAACACTGGGACTTGAATTCGGAATACCCGAAAGATGCAATAAAATCTGCAAATGAAATGGGATTACTAAACTTACATATTTCTGAAGAGTATGGTGGACCTGGACTTGGTTCAATGGAAGAAGTGCTTGTCAATGAAGAATTAGCATGGGGTGACCCCGGTTTTGCAACAGCGGCATATGCCACTAGTCTAGCATGTGCTCCACTGATTACAGGGGCAACTCATGAACAGAAGGACAAATACTTGCGAATGGTTGCTGAAGAAGGTGCTCTCGCATCCTATGCAGTTACCGAACCAGGTGCGGGTTCAGACGTGGCTGCTTGTAAAACTCTGGCAGTAAAAGATGGTGATGAATATGTCATCAACGGTTCAAAAATGTGGATCACAGGTGCCGGAAAAGCAGATTGGTTTTTCGTTTTGGCAAAGACCGACCCCAATGCGGGATATCGTGGGATGTCTGGTTTCATTGTCGATGCTAACACCCCTGGTCTTTCTCTAGGAAAGAAAGAGAATAATATGGGCCAAAGGTGTTCTGATACCCGTTCTATGTCATTCGATGACATGAGGATTCCAGTTGAAAACCTGTGTGGTGCTTCAGAATCAGGTGGGTGGATGAATGCGATGAAGGCATTCGACATGAGTCGGCCAAACATTGCAGCTCATGCAACAGGACTAGCTCGTGCTGCTTACGAACACGCATTACAATATTCAGGAGAACGCCAAACGTTTGGCAAACCTCTACATCGACACCAAGCAATTCAATTCATGCTTGCGGATATGAAGACTAAGATTGAAGCATCAAGGATGTTAACCTGGAAATCAGCCTCAGAATCAGATGCGGGAATCAGTAATACTGAATCCGCAGCCCATGCGAAGCGCTTTGCAGCAGATACTGCCATGGAAGTTACTACAGATGCAGTACAGGTCTATGGTGGATATGGTTATTCTGAAGAGTACCCAGTGGCTCGTTTAATGCGTGGTGCTAAAGTAATGCAAATCTATGAAGGAAGCAGTCAGGTCCAACGTATGATAATTGGGCGTGAGATTACCAAGGACCTGTGATCTAATGGCCAAGTGTGTACCAGCCATTGTTCTGGCTGCGGGGTCGTCATCTCGATTGGGACAACCTAAAGCATTGGTCGAATGGAATGGTGAAACCTTGGTTGGCAGGGCAGTACGTCTCCTTCAGGAGAGTGGTTGCAAACCTATTATCGTTGTAACTCGCTCTGAATTACAAATCGATGTGATGCTCTCATGCAAAGATGCAACAATTGTTGTAAATCCAAATCCTGAAGATGGCAGGACAGGCACCTTACAGGTCGGATTACTTTCACTTCTGAGCGAATTAGGCAGAACTCCTCGGCGCGTTTTGATTTCTCCGGTTGATAGATGTGGTTGGAATAAAGAAACTATTCCCGCATTATTGGAGAACCATTCTAATGCATCTCCAGACCCAAGTGGCCATCCACTTTTACTGTGTGAAATTGATAAGGTCCTTGCCCTCAGTAAAGAGTCTTCATTACGTGAACAATTAGAAATCACTAGGATTTCTGCTCCCGGCGTGCATATGAACATAGACACTCCCGCCGATTTGGAGGCATTGCAATGACGGCATCTATTTTGCACTGGTCTCTTGATGAACTTTCCAAAAATCGAGGGGTTGCAATTGCAACTGTGATTTCAACTACAGGTTCAGTACCCGGAAAAGAAGGTGCTAAATTAGCATTGAATAATCATGGCATAGTAGGTACCGTTGGCGGTGCTGGACTTGAACTGAAAGTGATATCACAACTTAGAGAGATGCTGGAAAATGCCATCAAGCCATGCGGTAAGGTCGTGACATTTGGATTGAATAAAGGAGCCAAGGGCTATGAGGTAACACCTCTGGATAGTTTATGTGGCGGCCACGTTACCGTTGCAATGGAGATCCTGATGCCGATGCCACATATTCTACTGATGGGAGGAGGTCATTGTGCTAAGGCGATTGCAGAAGCATGTGGTCCTTTGAATTGGAGTTTCTCAGTTCAGGATTCGAGAGCGGAATTTGCCACGATTGAAGGAGCTAAAGAGTCACATCACTCCTGTCCCAAAGATTTCTTGATGGCTGAAAACACCGATTCCTTGGCTAGATTTAGTGATATTTTGCTTCTAGGTCACGACTGGAAAGAAGATGAAGAAAGATTACTCGGCTTACTATTTGCAGGTTATTCGGGGAGATTAGGAGTAATAGGCTCAAAATCAAAATGGAAAACTTTCTCTGAAGTCGCTCTCGATGCAGGGATTACTCAAGAGAGGTTAGACCGGGTGAACTGCCCAATTGGACTTGAGATTGGGGCAGAGAGCCCCGAAGAGATTGCAATTGCAGTAATCGCAGAAATTATTGCCGGGTTCAAAGGAATTAATCTCTGAATAAAGTAGCCCTGTAGTGGCGAAGTTCTTCGATAGATTCGATAATATCATCCAAAGCACGGTGTGCTTCTTTTTTGTCATATCTTGGATTATTTGGATACCATCTATTGGATAACTCTTTGATTGAAGATACATCGACAATACGATAGTGTAACAGGTCTAGAATTTCAGGCATTTCTTTTGCCAAAAATGCTCTATCAGTATGAATTGAATTGCCACAGAGTGGAGAAGCACCTGTATCTATATTTTCTTTTAGAAAGGCACAAGTTTGCTTAATCGCTTCTTCTAAACTAACACCTTCGCTCCTTATTCTATCAACAAGTCCAGAGGCTGTGTGATGAGTTGTGTTCCACTCATCCATATTTCCCAGCAACTCTTCGCTTACTTTGATTGCCAGATTTGGGCCCATGGCAGTAATATTCAATTCACCATCAGTGACAATTGTGGCAATTTCAATAATAGATTCACTATCAAGATTTAATCCCGTCATTTCGAGATCAATCCAAACCATTTCTCCCGCCATGCTAATCCCACGTGTATTGAGTGTTTCATTATGGCGGATGATTATTCAATGAGGTGCTCCCGCGGTAATCTATGTCTCGCGCCTTACTGCTAGCCATCTTGATGGCAAGTGCTAGTCTTGCAGGGTGCTTCAGCGAAGAAGAAGTCGTACCGAAAGAGACAGAAATGGCGAATGGGGATAACTTCAGACCCTATACCGTGATAGCTCCTATCGATACTGGAATAAATCCTTATCACGACCATTTCCAAACCGAAGAGATTCTCCCAGACTGGTTTGTTGAGGCCATGGGAACAACTATAATTTGTAATTTAACTAACCAAGGAACCTATCAAGAGCGTGTTGATAACGATCGCACAACTTGTTGGGATACGATTACTGCAAGCGATATTGTATATTTCCCTGGAACACGAATATTTGCACAATCTCCTGATGGTGGTACACCCACGATGATTCTTGATGACCCGGATGATGGTCATGGAACTGCAGTAACAGGGGCCGTTCTTGATGCCGACCCCGATGCAATAATTTTCTTTGTTGAAGGCTTTAGTGAAAATGCCGTTATTACTGCTGGAACCCACCCAATGGTAGATGTCATTACAACTTCATTTGGAGCACCTGGTTCAGTACCTGTGCCTGGAATCGAAGATGCTACCAAGATCGCTGTGGTCGAAAATCACAAGATTCACACAGGCGCTGCTGATAACTCACCTTCACCCGCAGTACAAGATGCCACTGCAGGCCCGCCATGGTCAATTGGAGTTTCAGGATATGCAGAGGGGGATGACGACCAAAAAGAGACAATGTCTGGTTCTTACCCAGATATGGCGTCAGATTGGACACAATCATTACCCAATCACCAGGATACAGATGGCTATCATGAAACTTCGGGAACATCCTTTGCAACACCACGAACAGCCGGATTTTTGGGCCACATCATGACCACACTCAGAGCCGAATTCAATGATTCAAGTTCCGGGGGCAGAGATGGATATCTCGTGGATGGAGATGTTGAGATTTCTAATTCAGATATCCGCAATGCCTTGAATCTTTCAGGATGGTACCCCTCCGCAGCAACCTGGGACCCAACAGGGGGTACAACTCCGATTAGTCCTATTTTACCATGCACTCAAGTTGGGTGGGGTGTTCTAAATTGGTCAAATATCGAACCGATGATCAATCATCTAAATGGTAGTTCTACACTACCTTCTCGTAGTAGTGATGTCAATTCCTGTATGGCTGCGAATCAAGCATCACGTGAAGCATATTGGGGCGCTTATCCTGCTGAGCAAGATTAGATTCAAAGCGGTATGAAATCAATTTTCAAATTCCCATTTTTCGCAATTGAAACAACCGGTTTAAATCCTGCATGCGGTGTTGCTGCAAGGGATGACTGAATCGCATGAAGAACCGTTTGGTCTAGTTGCAAATCATAATTGTAATGCAATGGAGTCTGTAATTGCGGCGCAGGTTCTCCATCTGTGTGTGTATCTTCGTCTTCACCTACTTCATCCAGCACCTGCTCGAGTTCATCTTCACTAAGATCGTCTTCATCTTCAACAGTCTCTTCGTTTACTTCCTCTATTTCTTCAGTTTCTTCAGTGATTGGTTCAGGTATTGTTACGTATTTGTCACCATCATTAGAATCGATTTGGATTGCATCTTTAGCATCTGTATAGGATTGATCATACAGTGTTGAAACCTCGCCCATTCGAGAGATATATGCAAAACCAAACCCTAGTGCGACAACACCCATGAACATCCAATTGATGGATTGGTAAAGGTCAGTTTCAAAGGTAAATGATAGCATGAACAGTGCAAAGATACAGCCAATTGAGCCAATGCCTCTGCGCCAAGGTGTTTCAGTTTCATCCCTGAATCCTTGAATTGCAACTCCGGATAGGAATACAGCCCAAATAGCCCATAGCATACCTTCTTGGTCAGCCTCACCTATCGCCCATGTTATTCCAATTAGGAAGTAAGTGATACCTAATTGGCCGACTCTATCTATCCAGCCGTAGTATTCACTCTCATGGCTCCAATCAAATATTTCCCAATTCCATGCTATTTCGGCCTTAGAAGCAATTAGGGTAAACAATAGACCACTTAGAATCAGAACAGTTCCGACCAAAGCATCCTGTACGTTTCCATTTTGTTCGAATTGTTCTAGCATATTCCAAACTGCAAATGCATGTAGTAATGGCATAGCTAATATCGCATACTTTTGACCATTTACAAATGTATCATAAGTTGCCCATATTGCTCCAATCATCGTACCAATGCCCTTGAACGCAGTCCACGAAAAGGTGAGGCCTACAATTGTCCAAATACGCAAAACAGAAGTCAGACGTTCACGATTCTGTATAGTGACCAAATTGAAAATTGTAGCCGTGGCAAGTTGATCATCAATCGCTTCATCAGCATATTTGTAAAGCCAGCCTTTGGAACTTAATTGATTGAGGGTTAATGCGAATAAACCAGTTCCCAATAAACTGTGAGCAAAAACATCTCCTCCATCGAAATGACTGAAATTAGAATCATTTGTGAATCCAATAAGGAATGAAATTAACGCCAAGGTTGGTATCCATGGAATAATCTCAATTCTTCCAACAAGCCAAGCGTATATTGTAACTAATATTGTCATTGTTAACAGTAACCAACTCGCTTCGGGTAATACACCAAACATTCCAAGAGTAAGCCAGAATGCAGGTACTGTCATCGGCGCTTCAATGGCACCTGCATCAAGTCCATATTGACGGTCTAACACACCTCGTGCCAATATGATTAGACTTGTAGTTGCCATAACAAAGAATGAGAATCTACTCAACCCAAGTATTGTTATTTCACTTGGGTCGTAAGAAATAATATCTAATTTGGATAAGATATCTCCAACTATTGCACCATCTGAAACGAATCTATCTCCATATGAATCAAATCCGAATAATAGTATAGCAATTGGTGCTATGCATAATACAAGATTAACTCTATGTTTCACAGCTCTACTGAATACTAGTATGTACATAGTTAGGAACAATAATCCACCACTGGTATCGAATAATCCTAGGACCAATAGCCCCATCAAAGTGGCAATGTCCGCTGTACGATTAAGCGAATCATCATTGAGACCCTTTTTAGATAGCAAAACCGATACTCCTAATGGCCCAGCAAGTAGCATCAAATCAAAGAGAATAGTAGAATAAATCAAACCGTCAGTTTCTCCTCTTGCCAAGTTCAAACTTAAGGCCATAGGTGCGGCCACAGCAATCATTGTGAATGTGGCAATCATTCTTCCCGTTGAAGAAGCCCGCTCTTCGTCTAGAACTTCCTTTACAATTATTCCAATTGGAATGATCAATAGGAGGGTCCAGATGATATTTTCTGCTAAGTTAGTAGGCCCTACTGCAGTAAGTGCTACCGTGAAGAGAATCATTGGTCCAATAAGACTCATTCGCCCCAGTGGCCCCCATGAATAATCAGCAGGCTCACTAGATGCGCCTCCATTATCAACCACCCATGAATTAGTGGTAGTATCAAATACCGGCATCATTGATTTTCTTTTTCCTTCAGCCCAATTAAACATCACACCTAGGTCTAATTCAATGGTTCTGAATTTACGCATCGATGCATATACAATCAAACCAACTAATGCTAATGTGACATTGAAACCTTCTAGATTTTCAGCAATATTTGAGGGGAGTGGGACTTCCAGTCTATCGAATAAAGAGAGGATTACAGCAATGACCATCGAGCCAGCAGTAGCGGATGAAGCTTCGAAAGCATCTTGCTTGCTTCCATTTGCTTCGGATTTGACCATCATCATGTATGATGAAACAACAGCGTAGATGAATATCGCCCAAGGTACATACGGGTCGTCTCCAAATAGAACGGATTTTGAAATTACTAAAAGTCCCAAAGTGACGAAGTGTGCCCAGTCGGAGAGGTGGCCTTTTTGTCTTCCAACTTCCCCACTAGCCAAGACTACAATCAGAATTGTTGCTTCCAACCAACCTGGCTCAAATCCTCCCATCCAGTGTGATTGTATGAAGAAGGAGAATCCAGTAGCGATCATTGTACAATTGGCCACCCACTGTCTTGTGACCTTGGATATCACCAATAGGTACGGTAGCATTACCAAAGTTACAATCCATGGGATTAAGCCTGCGGATGAACTGATTATGAATAGAGAGCCTGCTAGGCCTATTGGCATGTAAGGAATTCTCCGCTTGAGAGTTGCAGGGAAATATGCAACTAGTACTGTCATCCATAAACCAACTTGTAATGTGAGATATGGTTCAAGAGATCCAAGTTCCGATTGACGAATTGGTCCAAGAATCAATTCGAAATCTGCATCTCGTGCAAGTATCATTGCTAGTACAACTTCTCCAACTAATAAAGCTGAAGTCCATTGCATCAAATCTTGCCGGAGCCTTCTATCTGCTGCTAGAATTCCCTGTACTGCAATGATGAATACCAAAAGCGAGAGAGCTCCGCCCGACCCTACATCTTCGTTATTATATTCGTAGAGCATCGGTAATAGGCCTGAGGTTACAGCTACTACCGAGAATATTATTCCACTATTTGCACGTAGAGATAGCCACATCGAAAGCGAGGCTAATGAAATCATTGCGATACCTAACTCCCATGATACTATGTTATCTGACCACTCCATCCAGATGCTTGAACCAATAAGGGCTACTACAAGAGGAGTAAATGTTGTTACTGACCATCCAAAGGTAGTTACTCCTTTCAGTCGCATGAGGTAGAATGTCTGTGCCAAAGCAAGTGCTAAAGTCGCAGCCATTTGCAAATATATTGCATTTGCAGATGGAATCCAGCCACTATCCAAGGGGTCTGTTCCCTCGGGAATAAGCCAATGTACCTCTTGCCCCGCTAAGAACCCAATAAGCCATCTAGTGCCCCATAGAGTGCCCACTGCTAAGAAGAAAAATGCTACTCCAAGCATATAATCGTGGACATTTTGTAATTCATTTCCCCCCTTCCTAACTTGAAACTCGACTAGGCTAATCGCCAAAACACCTGATAAAATTCCTCCAATTCCAAGGACTAGGAAATTCATTTGGGTTTGTTCATCGCCACCAAAGGCAATGGAGAGAAGTCCTGCCCATATCGCAATCATTGCAATTGCAAATAGAATCAATTGAGCAAATTTTTGCATTCCAGAGTTTACCGCATTTACTGGTGCTTGTCCAACAGTCCCCATAGTCACCGGAGGTGCAAGGATTGCATTTGCAGAAAGGTTTCCAATTCGTGCAGAAAGATTCTGTTTTCCTGTCGGCCTTTGAGGCCGAGATGGTAGATTAGACATATTTCTCATCTATGATTTTGCATAACGGCTTTTCAATGTTGAGCCGGTAAACATGGAGAAATTACGATTCTAGGAGATTATTTCAGCATCCACCACTTCTTGGATATCAGAGTCGTCACTAGTGTTGAATTCAGATTCATTCCTATTGGTTAATGTCGCCGCAAGAATGATTATTGTAAGTAATATGGCCGCAATTACAGAACCATATAGCACGAAATTCGTTGAACCTTCTGCGGGATCTTCTACTGGGATATTTTCACCTAACATAATGTCGATAGAAATCAAAGGACTTGAACTAGTCCCCTCTAGTCCTCTCATCGATAGTGTGTGATTGCCTTCTAGCATAATTCCGGGGAGATGTTCGAGTTCGTGAACAATTTCATCATATTCGAGAATAACCGTGCTGCCGTGGTCGTATGAATGAATGTTAGACCATGAATCTCTCAAATCATTGCTCATCCATTGGACGGTGTCTACACCTTGGTTCAATCTTATCTCAATCGAATCTCCAGGGCCTAAGTATACATGGCCATTTGAATTCAATGAATTACTTACATTCAGGGTAATATTGCGATCAAAGTTCCATTGCTGCTGATATTCAGCAGCCTCTATTACCGATTCAAGAGCATTGACGTGGCCGTGGCCATAAACATTGTTTTGCCGATTTTTAGGGATCAAATCTTCAGGACAAGGCTCATTTGCACCCATGTAATGACATTGTCGATATGTAGCGGTTTCTTGCATAATATTTCTAATATCGAATGGAGATAAATCGGGGTTCGCCTGTAACATCAATGCTCCAACACCAGCGGCTCCCGGTGTAGCCATACTTGTACCGCTCATACCGGTGTATTGGTCGCCAGTATTTGCTGCAACAGACATAATGTCACTACCCATGTATGCGATGTTAGGTTTGACACGCCCTTCTTCAGTTGGGCCTTGGCTCGAATAAATTGCAATAGCAGTATTCTTGTCTAAAGCACCAACGGTGATTACATCTTCAGCCGAACCAGGAGTTCCGATTTGGGCACTAAATGCAGTATTACCGGCTGCAATAAATAGCGCAATACCGGCGCGTACCATTTCATTGGCTTGGCGATTAACACTGTCTTCTTCTGATGAAGTCCATTCGATTCCACCTGGGCCACCTAGGCTCATAGAAGCGGCTCTTGTATTGTATTGGTGCATTGTATCGATAGTCCATTGCATCCCCGCCATAACTCCAGCGAAAGACCCTGAGCCACCTCCATCGAGAACTTTGACGCCAACTAGATGGGCTTGAGGTGCCATCCCTACATGCTCGTAGGTAGGAGCTCCAGTTCCTGCAGTTGTTCCTCCACAGTGTGAACCGTGTCCATGGTCATCGTATGGGAAATCAGTGCCATTGGTATTACCAGCATTAGCAACTGCATCATAGAATGCCAGAATTTTAGGGTCATCAGTCACCGGGTCATCGTCTTGATCATCAATACTGGTATGATTGCCATCTAGGCCTGTGTCAATAATAGCAACAGTTGTTCCCGAGCCATCATATCCGGTTTCTTCGAATGCCATATCAACGCCATGACCAGCACGAGCATCTGCATTTGCAATAGTGAGGACACCATCTAATTCGACCATTACAACTCCCGGAAGGTCTCTCAGTGTAAGCAATTCAGTTACTGGGACTCTTCCTGCTAGTGCATCGATTCCGTGGAGAATGAATTGATGTTGATAATCTACACTAACCCTTAGCATGTCTATTTCATCTTGGCCAGGTGTATAGTGAAAGTCGATAATCAAAGGTAATGTATTTTCTTCATCTAAGAAAATAGGATTGTCGATATGAAGCTCAACCATGTCTCCAACCTTGTTTTTATTTCGGTCAACAGTTGTCTCAGTCCACCATCCTAATGGCTCTTCATCACCATTAGTTGATGTTGAAACTGGAACAGTCGCAACAGCCAAGGGCGCCAAAAGAATTGCAATTCCGAATAAACTGAAAATTTGCTTGTAGTTGTTCATAACTTCACCGCCATTAGGAGGAATCTGTAGTACAGGTTGTTGTACTCTGATTCGCTCGAACCGGCAATACTGTTTGAACCCTCTTATTTATTGCTAAAACGGGCGAGAAGTGAAAGCCTCAGCCGCACAGGACCAATCATGGGGCTGCAAAACTGGTTTAGTCGAGTTTTGATGGCCACGTGGTTTCGTGAAATAAGCATAATAGATGCAGATAACATTTCAAAAGACAGAGGCTCAATTATCGTATCTTGGCACCCAGGTGGCTTGTTTGATAAAATGTTGACCAAGGGGCTACTAAGAGGTGACCAGGTCAAATTCGACGGAGTGGTAGATGATGACGAGGAATTAGAAGTAATCGCATCACAAATCGCTGCAGGGTCAAGTGTAGTTGTATTTCCAGAGGGCGAATCTCACGACCTTCCCCGTGCAAAAGCGATTCGAGATTGTGCAGCGAAAATTGCATTACGCGCCAATGAATTAGCTGGTGATGAAAAGCCTGTAGTAATTCCAGTCGGGATTCATTATAGCCGCAAGTCTTACTTCCGTGAACGGGTCGCTCTGACAGTTGAAAGGCCTATAGAAATTAGTGGCTCAGTAGAAGGATTGAGCGAAATAATTTCAGGTGAGATATCGCGTGCATCACTTTCAAGAGAGAACTGGAATGATAGGGAATTAATTTGGAATGCTCGCTCAATTATTCGCGCTGAACGCTTGCGTAAAACCCCCGATCTAAAACAGCGCTCTAGTTATGGAGAAGACATACTTGGTGCAAGAAGAGTCAGAGCAGCCTGGGAATGGCTGGCACTAAACGATGCTGCAAAAAGTAAGGCGTTAGAACAGCGCACTAGAGAGCACGTCGAACTACTTGATTCCTATAATCTCAAACCGAGACATGTTGATTCTCGACCAAAATCTGTAACGAGTAAAGGATTTCTGATATCGATTTGGTGGTGGCTATTTGCATGGTCATTTATGGTTGGGTTTGTTACCTTGAGTGCAATAATTGGTTCAATTCCACCCTACCTAATGGTATTTTCAGGTGATAGAATATTTGGGCCAAGATTCAAAGAATCTAGCCGAGGTGCTTTGAAACTCTATACTGCATTTGTAGTTTATCCAATCTGGTGGATGCTTGCAGCAGGTGTATTCACCTGGGCTTTACTTTCAGATACAAGTCCTATTGCCCAGTTTGCAGAATATAGTGTAACTCTCGAATTTCTGTTTTCACTTCCCGCTTATGCGGTATTCCCGTTGATGCTATGGTGGATGCCTATGGCTGGTAAATTACAGATGAAACTCTATTCTAGAGGAACAATCGCGTGGAGAAGAATGCGATTGTGGATGAAATGGAGAGACCCATCCTTCGATTGGAGTAAACTTTGTAGCGACCAAATTAAACTAGCATTTGATTTGGTAGCAATTGGAGATGGATTAGTATTGCCGGGAGATGATGATTGGGATAATCCAAAGGCCGGGTCAGAAGATTACACGGTAGTTTCATCAAGAAAATAATCTAGAACTATTGTTTTTCATCATCTCAAATTATTATCCAATCGTGCCAACGCTGAAAGGGTGATTCGACTTCCCATGGGTTGTTGGTGTCTCAGATGGTAGGTGATGAGCATGTTTCTATGATTCCAGCGGCACATACTAAAGTTTGGAACTCAGAGGTTAATGGGCAACCTCAAGAGGTGTTAGCCCCTTCTAATGCAGTCTTACTAGATGTCCTTAGAGATAAAGTTGGATGCCTCGGAGTGAAGCGCGGTTGTGACATGGGGACATGTGGTTGCTGCGCAGTGATGGTAGATGGCCAACCACGTTTATCTTGCCTTACCATGGCTCAAGATGTACAAGGCAGCACAATCACGACAGTTGAAGGGCTTGCTGATGGCGCTCACCTCGCACCGATTCAGCAATGTTTTGCAGAGCATGGAGGTTCCCAATGTGGCTTTTGTACGCCTGGTTTCTTAATTTCCTCTCAAGCACTGCTCGATAAGAATCCTAATCCTACCGATGCAGAGATATCAACTGCTATCGAAGGTAATCTTTGTCGCTGTACAGGATATCAGCAAATAATTCAATCAATCCAAGCAGCGGCTGAGATCCATAGAGGAGATGCTTCACCGGCAAAGCCTGCGAGTTCAGCCCACTCTGACCCCCATCCTTCAGGTCCAAATTAGTCAAATGAGGTGTTACAATGACTGATGGCTATGTTCAACAACCTGGAAGCAACACTGATGTTCGTGTTGATGGAAAGCGTGTTGCAGGTAAAATTAAATTTAATCCTCCCGGTTCAGGTGGTTCAAGGCCCGAAATGGCCGATAGAGACATGGATTTCATCCCAGAAGTTGAAGGCGGAAATGAATCACAGCCGGCAGGTCAACATCTTCATGATAAATACAGGACTGGAACATCTGTTGGAAAAAGAACTCCTTTAGTTGATGGTAATGCCAAAGTTACGGGCCAGGCATGGTATGGTGATGATGTGCGATTGCCAAATGAAATAATTGGAAGAATTGTTCGTTCACCTCATCATTATGCTAAGGTTAAGAGTATTGATACTTCCAAAGCCGAAGCACTACCGGGCGTTTTAGCGGTGTCTACAGGTGCTGATGCACCGCAGCGCTTTGGTGTACTACCGGTGACAAAAGATGAACACGCAATGGCTGTTGAAAAAGTCAGGCATGTAGGGGACCTTGTGGCTTGTGTTGCTGCAATTGACGAACCAACTGCTCGTGAAGCGGCGGCATTAATCGAAGTGGAATATGAAGTTCTAGATGCGGTTCATGACCCCAAAAAGGGATTATTGGACGTTGATGATCCAATCCATTGGCGCGGGCAATATCACATTGGCTCCACCAATGTTCAAAAAAGAGTTTTCCAAGAGTTTGGTGACCGTTCCAAATTAGAACAAGCCAGAGCAACACACCATGGCAAATGGAAATTCATGGGTGTCAATCATGGCTTCACCGAACCCCATGCTGTTGTTGCTCATTGGGATTCAAACGGGCGTCTACAACTGTACACCCCCCAGCAAGTACCGCACTATGCACACAGAGCTCTAGCGACTGTTCTAGATGTCCCAATGCACCAGGTCAACGTGATACGAACATTTGTTGGCGGTGGATTTGGTGGAAAGTCAGATCCTTTCCCGCATGAAATGTGTGCGGCGATTTTAGCCAGAAAAGCGGGGCGCCCAGTTAGAATTACTTTTGACAGAGAAGAGGTCTTTTGGGTAAATCGTGGACGCCATCCCTCTCACATCGAAGTACAAATGTTTGCAGATGAGGATGCGAGAATTTCCGGATTTGAGATTGATGCTTTGATTGACGGAGGCGGATTTGCGTCTTTTGGCCACGTCACTTCTTACTACAATGGTGTTTTAGCAACCGCTCCATACGAGTTAGGTTCCTTCCATTATACCGGTGCTCGTGTTTGGACAAACAAACCGGCTAGTGGAGCAATGCGCGGCCATGGTGCTGTGAACACTAGATGTGCAATCGAAGTAGGTATGGATGATTTGGCTGAAAAATTACAAGTAGATCCTATCGATTTACGGTTAGCAAATTTATTACCTCCACATTCAAAAACAATTACTGGATTCAGAATTACATCGAATGGTATGCGGCAAGCATTAGAGCGAGTGCGCGAAGGTAGCCAGTGGGATTCTAAGTTCAGGAAATTACCTTTAGGAAAGGGAATCGGAATCGGATGTGGTTTCTTCATATCAGGGTCTGGACTTCCTATTCATTGGGATCCAAATAAATTCCCTCATGCGACCGTACATATCCAGATTGATATGGATGGAGGCGTTACAGTTCATACCGGTGCTGCAGATATTGGACAAGGGTCTACTACTGCTATAGCCCAAGTGGTTGCAGAAGTGTTAGCACTCCCATTGGAAATGATACATGTTCGCTCCCATGAAAGCGATACTAGTCCAGTTGATTTAGGCTCATATTCATCTCGAGTCACATTCATGAATGCGAATGCTGCCATCAGTGCAGCACTCGAAATTCGTGAGCAATTGGTGGATGCGGCGAGTGGCATATTGGATATGCCGGCGGAATATTTGATACTGAACGACAGGAGAATTTACAGTAAAAGAGACCCCGCGATTGGAGTTTCTTATCTCGAGGCATTGCATAAATCACAAGAGGACAAAGGTGCGCTAATTGCTAGTGGTGCGTACAGAACACCGCCGATGGGAGGAGTTCACAAAGGTGCAGCAGCGGGCCTTGCTCCTGCATATTCGTTTTCAGCCTATGTTGCCGAAGTTGATGTTGATGTTGAAACAGGACTCATCAAATGTACAGATGTTTGGGCCGCTCATGATTGTGGTAAAGCACTGAATCCACTCGCAGTAGAAGGGCAAATCATCGGTTCTTGCCATATGGGTCTGGGTCAGGTGCTTTCAGAACAAATGGTGTATGGGAGAACCGGTCATCTACAGAATCCAAATTTACTTGATTACAAGATCCCAAGTGTTCACGAAATGCCAAATGTAACTCCAATAATAATTGAATCATGTGACCCAGAAGGGCCATTCGGGGCTAAAGAAGCAGGAGAAGGCCCACTTCTACCAATTCTCCCTGCAGTGGTAAATGCAGTTTACGATGCAATTGGAATCAGAATCAATGATTTACCTTTGACACCAGACAAGGTTTGGGCAGCAATTGCAAAGAAAATGAAGAGAGAAGACATTGCTGAGGCCCAAGACCTACCTACGCCACGTTTAGATTTCTCTGAGTTACAGCAAAAAATTGTTCAGCGTTCTTCACAACACGGAGGAAGAGATAGTCGCCGTCAGCGTTCAGAAGATACCGACCCTTACATCAATGGAGTATTATTTGGATTTGACCCAACCGTTCCCCCCGAGGACCAAGATGGAGATTGGAAAATCGCAGTGAGGCCTACCTCTGAACAATTAGAGGGGCTTGGCCTTGCAGGTAGTGCTTGGACTAAAATCGAGCAAAGAAAAATGGAGGATGGTAAGTAATGCTGATGCCACCGTTTGAATTACACCATCCTCAATCTGTGGAAGATGCCTGTGTAATAGCCGCTGGACTGTTAGAAGCAGGTGAAGAATTTGATTGGGTCGCAGGAGGCACCGATTTAATTCCAAATTACAAATGGCACATTAATACTAAACCTCATGTGATTTCACTCGCAAAAATCGCAGGAATCGATTCTATTTCTCTGACCGAAATAGGCTGTATGGCACGATTACATGACCTCGCAGAAGGTGGCAATGCTCACCCACTTGTAGCGGAAGCCGCTAGTAAAGTGGCTTCCTCGCTAATTCGAAGAAACGCCACTCTTGGCGGAAATCTTTGCTTGGATACTCGATGTTTCTGGTATAATCAAACAGAAGAGTGGCGAAGTAGTATTGATTGGTGCCACAAGTGTGATTGTGGAACAGGCTCTGATTGCCGAGTGATTCCTAACCAAAATGAGTTGTGTGTCGCTACTTACCAAGGAGATATCGCTCCAACGTTGATGGTTTTGAATGCTACAGCACATCTGATTGGCCCAAATGGCCCTCGAAATGTATTGGTAAATGAGTTCTATCAACTAGATGGAATGACGCGAAATATTCTGCAGCCTGGTGAATTTATGCTGAAAGTAACTCTACCCGATGATGTAGAGGACTGGATTGGAGCCTATCGCAAGTTACGAGTTAGAGAGTCATGGGATTTTCCAGAAGCTGGCGCAGCAGCCGCATGGAAGAAGGGTGACAGAAGTACACTAAGAGTTGCAACAACTGCTTTGGAAAGTATTCCTCGCAGACATGATGAGGAAGTAGCAATCTCTAATGGCGATGTTAAAGCAATTTGTAATGCAATCTACGATTCAACGAAACCGGTTAACAATACTGCTTTACCGCCAAGGTATCGAAGAAATATGATCAAAATACTTGTCAAAAGAGCATGTGAGGAGTGATAAAATGAAGAAAATCATCTCATCTATTTTGCTATTGGCAATACTCAGCCCTGTTGTAAGTGCCCAAGATGTAGGTGTCCCTGATTGGGAAATTGGATGGGATAGCGATAAAGAACCTATGATTATGGAATTAGATTCAAATTATAATTTTGAATTAGTTATCAAATTCTGGGTGGACAATTCTCGGCCTGTGCCTGCAGACCTTGATTTTGAAATAGAGACCAATGATTTATTCATTGTCGATGACCCTGGGAAAGTATCGGTTTCGGCAAACTCGAATGAGACATTTGAATTAATGATCTCAGGAAGTGGATTGAATAGTAATGGCGAATTGATAGATGCGAGGCAGTCTCATTACGATATTGTTACTTTGAAAGCGACCCTTCTCTTTGGAGATCAGAGTATTGGTGAAAAAGAAATAGAAAAGCAAGTTCAATTTTCATCAGTCTTTGGATTTGAAATTGAATTTGAACCAGTGGTTAATGGTAAAGGGCCTGAAATAAAATCTGGTACCCATGAAGAAGTAACAATCCGTGTACTAAATATTGGTAATGTAGACGATGCTTTAACGAAAATAGGGCTTTCGTTCAAAGGTTGCCCTCAGATGAACTTTGAACAAATAACAGCCTTGAACACAGGCGAAGCGATATCTGTTAGCAAAGCAGGTACAGTCAAATTACTTGCTCCTTCTAGCCACCCAGATAAAACCTGCAAATTTATTGTAACTATTACCAGTGAAGGAAACGGCATCTCGTATGAGGGTGAATTGGAATTTAATGTTGATGCGCCAGACGTTTTGGTCAAAGAAGAAGATGAAGGAAATGATAGTACGGACTCTTCTGATTTTGAAGTTAAAGAAAATTCACTTCCTGCAATTTCAGCCTTTATTTGTATTTTAACGGTAATGTTTGCTGCCACAATTCGTCGTTAATCGGCGTTATTTGTGCTCAAATAGGGAATGATACCGCTTCATCGGGAATGATATTCCAATATTATTATTGAGCAAGCCACGAGAATCTATATGAATGGTCCGAAGTTGCGAAAGATGTTGCGTTTGCTCGTAGCCGAATTCGAGGTGACACTAAATGGCTGATGAAGAGACAACAGGGGTCAAGTTAGAAACTTGGTTACTAGTTGGCTTCGTCGCAGCCATGCTACTTTCAACAACTGTCATCATTGTAACAGCTTCTGGTAAGGAGACCGTGTATTCTGCTTATGTTACAGATAGTGAGGATACTAATCTTCAGTATCAGCAGATATCTACCATGAGAGGAGATCTTGGTGATGACGGACTGGATTATGTTATTGCAAATACAATGTCTACTCCAATGTTGGTGAATGATTGGAGGGAACCTCACCGCACAATGCTAATCATTGCAGCACCTGAGAAACCATTTGATAATTCTGAAGCTGATGCAATTTATGATTTCGTCACTCAGAACGGTGGCAAGGTCATAATCGCATCAAACTCTACCAATGCTCAAACAGTTGCAGATAAGTTCGATGTGAAATTTTTTGATGCCCCAGTCGTCGATCCAAACAGATACTACGAGGTAGCTAGCCAAACTGGTGTACAAGAGGCGCCAGATGCACGAAAGTTATGGGCAGTTGCTGGAGTAAACAAAGTATGGGAAGACCAGTATGAGAGGCGACCGTACTGCAGCGATTCTAACCTTTCAAACGCAGGTGAATTCGATGATTGTGCGCTACCGATTCTCTTCCACAGGCCTACTGCGATTCAGGTTCTAGATAATGAAGATAGTTCACGTAATGTGAAGGTACTGGCTCATGCTTCAGGCTCTGCTTTCATAGCTAGAGAAAACATGGACGCAAACGACAAAGACAATCCGATTCTCGGAGGTAATAACACCGGGCTAATTGTACGTATGGATTATCCTGGAATCGAAACTATTGACCAAGTCAAGGGTATTCGAGAAGGAGAAGTCGATGTAACTGGAAGTATTGTATTCATTTCCGACCACTCCGTATTTGCTAACCATCTTTGGGATATTGCAGATGCAGAAGTTACTGGTAAGCAACAATGTGATTCAATCCACTATGACGGAAGGTCATGCTGGGAATCATTACTTTCTTCCCAAGATGGGAGCGAAACTGATTGGAAAGGCAATAAAGATTATTTTGTCACACTAATCAGGGATATGATGGAGCACGAGAATGACGAAATTTCGTTGACAATAACTCGTGAAAATAAAAACTTCTACATTGTATTCGATGAATCACGCCACATAACTTCAGCGATTTCATCTCCATTCACAGAGGCGATGGGTGCAATTGTAATGTTAACAAGTGATACCTTGTTGAAGTGGTTGATTGTACTGAATCTGATGGCTTTGCTATCTATTGCAATTATGGTGGTTCCAGAGAAAGAAAATTGGCGCCATGTATTCGACCTTACGAGATTCAGGGAAAGACCAAACAAAGTAGATCCGAATCTATATCTTACCCGCGTGCGGGAGGCCATGATGGCCAAAGTGCGCCAAGTTAGCGACCTGACCCGTGATGAAATGGCCAGGAAAACACCAGGTGAAATCCAGTCCATGGTAAAGGACCCACGCCTGATTGAGTTGTTGTATTCACAACAGCGTTCATACTCCAACGAAGAACTGAGGCAAATTTTGCAGCAAATTCGACTTTGGGGGAAATAACCTAAGGAGGTAAAAAAGACATGCAGCCAGCACCACCACCACCCGCAGCCCCCCCTGCGCCGGCACCACCTGCACCAGCAGCACCGCCAGCACCGGCCCCGGCCCCAGCAGCGCCACCAGCGCCTGCACCTGCAGCACCGGCACCTATGCCAGTAGCAGCACCGGCCCCAGCCCCTGCAGCACCTGCACCCGCAGCACCAGCCCCGGCACAGGCACAGCCTAAACACCAGAGTAGCCCAGAGGTCCGTGAACGTCTTCAGGCCGTCGGAGCGATATCGTCAGCGATTAGCGCCGAAGTCCAGAAGGTAATTATCGGTAAGGCACACGTTATTGACAACGTTCTGATCAATATTCTATCAAACGGTAACCTACTGTTCGAAGATTATCCAGGACTTGCTAAGACTTTGATGACCAATACTTTCGCAGATGCGTTAGGTTGTGACTTCAAGCGTGTGCAGTTTACTCCGGATTTGCTACCAGCAGACATTACCGGTACAAACATCTACGATGCTAAGAAGGGAGAATTTACCTTCAAACCAGGTCCACTATTTTGTAACCTGCTACTAGCTGACGAGATTAACCGTGCTCCTCCAAAGACTCAAGCTGCTTTGCTTGAGGCTATGCAAGAGAAGCAGGTGACTATCGGTACAGTCACTCACAAACTCCCAGCGCCATTTATTGTTATGGCAACACAAAACCCTGTCGAACAAGAAGGAACATACCCACTACCTGAAGCACAACTTGACCGTTTCCTGTTCAAGATGAGCGTAGGTTACCCAGATCGTGCAGATGAAGATGAAATTCTGCGCCGTCGTATTGAACGTGGAAAGGATGCCGTCGATGTCGATGTTATCACAGACCCACAGCGTGTTATCGCTATGCAACAAGCATGTGAAGACATTTATGTCGACCCAGCTCTACGCATGTACATGGTTGAAGTTGTAACAAGAACCCGTGAAGATCCTCGTGTTCTAGTCGGCGCTTCACCTCGTGGTTCTCAGGCTCTCCTGAAGACTTCACGCGCAGCAGCAGCTCTACGTGGTCGCGATTTCATCACTCCTGATGACATTAAGACCGTTGCAGAATTAGCTCTAGCACACAGAATTATCTTGAAGCCTGAACACCAGATCAAAGGTCTAGAACCTGGTGAAGTTATCCAAGCAATCTTACGCGAAGTACCTGTACCAACCGTTTGATTAAATTAATGATCGGAAATAGAGAGAGTGCGTAGCATGTGGAGTCGTAAGAGTGCAATGCTGGGATCCCTGGCAGTAGCAATGTATTTGCTAGGTCTAACCTTGAGGAATTCTCAACTGGTTACCATTGCTGTGGTAATCTTTGTATTCCTTACATGGGCCGCATTATTCGGCAGCCACGCAGATGTATCTGCAAGTGGTCGTCGTGCTGATGAATGGACAGGTGAAGAAGGAGTTGCTCTTTCTAATGTCTCTGCAATGCGCAAACTCTCTAGTGCCCGAATTTTCGAAGATGGTGAAGTTGGAGTGACTTTGCGTATGCAAAATCACTCTGCACTAGGAAAGATTCTGGAAGTACGTGACCGAGTACCTGAAGTAATGCGCATCAAAGATGGTGCAAATTACATCTTAATGGAACTTGGTCCACGCCGTGAAACCTTCATCGAATACACAGTCGAATGCCCCTTGAGAGGATTCTACAGCCTTGGCCCGGTTGCTGTCCGTGTTCAAGACCCATTCGGGTTATTCCACAAGGAAAAAGAGCTGCATGTCTACAACGACTTCCTTGTGTTCCCGAAGATGGAAGAATTGAAAGATACATTCGTCAAATCACGTGTTCCGAAAATTTTCACAGGTGCGGTAAATATCCGTCAACCAGGACCTGGTTCCGAGTTTTACTCACTCCGTGAGTATTTCGAAGGAGATTCATTCCGAGCGATTAACTGGTCTGCATATGCCCGTAGTGGTAAATTAATGGTCAATGAGCGTGAGAGAGATGCAGTCAGTGATATCATTCTGATTGTGGATTCACGTGCAGTTTCCGAAACAGGTCCTGTTTCACGAAATGCATTGGTTTACTCGACAAGGGCGGCCGCTAGTCTTGCTAAGTTTTTCCTTGGTCGACGAGATTCGGTTGGACTTATCACCTACGGTGATGAAGTTGTAAGTGTAGACCGTGACACTGGTAAGAAACAATTGTACGTCATACTAACTAAATTAGCAGGCGCAATGGCTCGTGGAAACGTACCACTTCAAGTGGTAGTTAACCGAATATTACCGCATATCAATAAGGGAAGTCCAATTATCGTACTTTCAAATTTAGAAGATGATCCTACGATTATTAGTGCACTACGTGATTTCAGAGCTCGTAATTTCGATGTTACTGTACTTTCACCTTCAAGCCTCGAATTTGAATTCGATGCTAAGAGACTCGACCGTACTGGTTATGAAGTTCTGAAAACCGAAAGAGATGTACTGATTAGCGAACTGAGCAGTTTGGGAGTCAACATCATGGATTGGGAGCCAGATATGCTTCTATCTACCGCACTAGCAGGTGCAAGAGGATTCTGAGGAGGGAATATTATGGCGACAAAGTCCGGTGACACAGCCCATCTATATGACGGAAAAACCGTCCGCTCTTCTGCACCTTCTAGAAAGAAGCTTGCAGGAACCTCTTCTTCTTCAGGAGAAATCCCGAAGGATGCAATTCCAACAGTCGAGATTCCTACTTTCATTGAGAGCTTATTGGGTGGCCCCCTAGTCCCAAAAATGAAATTCTTACCTGCGGATAAGATGGTGCAAAACCTTCAACTTGGGTGCTATGGCGTTCTCATCGCATTGGGTATTCTAACTTACATCGTTACACCTGCAGTCGGAACTATTTGGTTTACAGTAACAGGCTCAATGACAGTAGCAAGTATACTCCAAATAATGGTTGTAGTCTGTGCAGTAGGAACTGGATTCTGGGGCACAATGTTCAGAGATGCTAGATTCTTGTTAGTATCTTATGTTTTATTCATCCTATCTGTAATGAGATTTGCATCTTCAAAGGTTTCATTTTCACAAGACTTGTTTGGTGAAGCATTTATGGAAAGTGAATTGATGCTAACTATTCTTGTGGTAATCTATGCCGTCCTCCTTGTAATGTATTTCGAACTATCTAATGGTGTACTCCGATTCAGTATGCTTGATACTTCTATCAGAACCCGTGAAGTTTATGTCATGAATGTCAAGAAAATTATTGGTAAATACCACCGTTCATTAGTTATCAATCCACTAATTGCTGGAACGCTTGCAATGCTGGTACTTTCAGTAAATACAATTCTACCAGCCTTCATTAGCCTATTCTCGGAACAAACCGCCCTTCGAATGGAAGAATCAGTAGAATTGATTTCGGTTTATGGAGTGGCACTAGGTACTCTCTTTGTATTCATAATCGTTGGCGGTCTTTTCATCTTAGACCTTCCAACTCACTTGCAATCTTGGAGAGAAAACAAGGACTGATACAAGTTACGTAGGGCTTGATGTAAGTCCTTTGTTTCTATGATATATCGAGTTCCATATTCGTTAGTAGATACAACCTCATAATCAATCGAGGTATAATCAAAACTACCAATTATCGATATGACTGCAGTTTTGTACTCAATGCTGCCCTCTATCAAATCAGAGATATGCTTTATTTCATGCGTAGGGATGATCATCCGCATTTCCTCTGGTGTTGAGTTCATCAACCACGGGTGAACATCAGCCTGTTCCAATCGGGCCAATAATTCGCTATTGATTGAATTCCTTTGCGTTATTACTGCTACGCCTGGATGACAACCAATTGCAATTGCAGATGAAGGGGTGATGTCCGGTCCAATTACTGTAGGTGCCTTTACGAATGGAGCATTTATGTTGCGAACCTCAAGAGGAATTCCTTGTTCAATGAGTGGAGTGACTGTCGCTGGGTGAATCACAGGTGTGCCATGTATCGATAATTCAGCGGCTTGCCCATAGCCGAGGTAAGGTATCGCTGGAGTATCGATTCCCCATCTTGGATTCAATTGTTTTATTCCATCAATATCTTTCCAAAGAATCAATTTCTTTGCATTCATTAAATTTGCAAAAGCAGCAGCAGAATGGTCCGATCCTCCTCTTGAGAGTATCGCAATATCACCATCCGACCCTTCACCAAACCATCCAGTTAGTATTGGAATGCCAATCAAATTCCCGCGCTTTAAACTCTGGGATGACGCTTCAATATCAATCTGACTTGCACGTCCAGTTCCTTTGAGTTTTAACCCAATATCTTCTGCACCAACAGGATGAGCATTCATTCCCATCGAACGTAGTCGATGTGCAACAGCAAGGGCGCTCAGTCTTTCTCCTGCGGCTAAAATTAAATTTTCAGATCGTAATGATGGTTCACCACCTGATAATTTAACCAATTCCATAGAAATACCAGAAATTACTTGGTTGAATAATTGACTGAAATCGCCGGAATCTAGCCCTGGTGCAAACAGTAGGTGCTGAGATGTGACATCCTGAACTAATCGTCCAGCATAATGAGGTTCTCTGGCTGCCCTGTATAGCCGGTCAGTCATTCCCCAGAGGGCAGATACTACTATCAATGGCTTACCTGGTGTTTTTTGTATAATTTCAGCAATTCTGTCGATATCACTGCCTTCTCGAAGACAGGAACCGCCAAATTTGTGAACTACAATATCACTCATCGATATATCCTCCGCGAATCGCCAAATCTGCAATGACAAGTCGTGCAACTGCTTCGACAACAGGTCGTGCGCGTGGAGCGATGACAGGGTCATGCCTTCCTTTGATTGCTAACTCCTCCATTACTCCTGATATTTCATTGAATGTTTTTTGTGGCAAAGATATACCGCTTGGTGGTTTGAAGGTTATTCTTACCCTAATCGGCGCTCCACTAGCCATTCCTCCAAGTGCACCATCAGCGCCCTCTGAAAGAGTCATGCCTTTACCCCATTTGTCATTGTGCTGGCTCCCTCGCATTTCGCCTGCGCGAACACCTCTGCCAAACTCAACAGCTCTAGCAGCAGGTATTGCCATCAACGCTCTTGCTAAAGCGGGTTCAAGGCCATCAAACCACGGTTCTCCTAGACCAACTGGCAAACCTGAAATTACTAGATCGACTCTACTTCCAAGCGAATCTCCCTCTTTTCGTGCTTGTTCAGCAAGTGCAATACCATCTTCACCTTCTTTACCACCTAGTGCACCTATAGTTGCTTCAACAACCCATTCATCTGGAATTACTTTTCTAGAAATTGACGATGCTGCGACAAGCCCGGCTGTTAGCCTAGCAGAAAAAGAGCCACCACCTCGTAAATCTGCAGCACCTTCGGTCTTGACATTAATTGGATGATCAACATGTCCCGGACGTGGTTGATAAGGTAAAAATGAATAATCCTTAGAGCGAACATCTTCATTCTTTATCAATAAGAGAATTGGCATCCCTGTGGTCTTACCAGCATGGACACCTGACATAATTTCAACATCGTCGGTTTCTTTCCTTTTGCTTGCAAGACCTGAACCAGGTCTACGCGACACCATGTCGTCGATTAATTGTTCTAAATCAAGTTCGATATTTGGTGGCATTCCTTCTATAAGTGCGCCTACTGCGGGGCCATGAGACTCTCCAAAGAGAGTGACAATCATACTCTCACCCAAGCTCATGCGCATTAGTATCAACACGATTGAGAAGGCTTCTATTCATCAATGTGATTATTCATCACTCTCTTCGAATACTGCATTAATTACTGTAGTTTTGATAACTTCGACATCACCAAATCGTTCATACCATTTAGATAACCGTTCAAGTGTAGGTTTGCTTATTGCAGGGGCAAAAATCACAATTGCTGGCCCCGAGCCACTCATTCCAGCGGCTCTTGCACCATTTACGAAGGCATCATTTGTCATTCTACGGCCTTCAGGGTCATTTAATGCTCCAACAACACCTCTGCCATTCCAAGTTAGTGCTACCAAATCTTTACCCTCTTGTAAAGCACTAAGTGCCTGTGAAAATGCTTGTTGGTGGTAAGTAAAGTCATCAATCGCAGGCCTTTCTTCACGGTCACCTCTTAAGATCAACAGCACATTCCAATCATCCGAAGATGGCCCTTTAGATTCCAAAAGAACACCTGAACGTGCATCTTGTGCATTAATATCAACGAGTTTCCAACCACCTTCAACCGCTGCCCACGAATCATCATAGCTACCGGTAAGTGAGACTCCTGCTGCTAACTGAGCAGCAGCAGAAAGATCAACAATCTGAGAATTATCTAGTTCAGTATCTGTAGCGGCACATAATGCACGAATCGCTGCAACAGAAACTGCAGCACTAGATTTCAGTCCTTGTCTAGGGGGAACTTTGGATTTAACCGACCAAAACAACTCGTAATCTGGTAAAGGAAGTGAAGAATTACTCCATGCTTCTATCACAGCAGCCAACAATCCATCAGGGTCAACCAATTCCTTTTTTGGAGATTTATCCAATAATCTAACCTTTACTGGAAGGTCAAGAGCCAATGAGGCGCCATAGCCAAGCCCTGCTGCATGGAGGAGACTGCACCCACCATTAGAAGAGCCTGAGCCTAAAACTGCCATTCTTTCACCTATTTTTCAATTACCTCTGCACTGATTGGCATGCCTACATGGCGGCCAACACCGCCACTCCATCCCATTAATTTCGTGCCCACTACGAGTTCTGTAATTGATACAAAGTCGAAAGATGAGGTGGCAAGTCGTACGGTCTCTGCTTGCTGAAGAAGTGTACCTGCCTCATTATGGTTGTCATCCTTCCAACGAAATAACAAAAACGGCCTTCGTTCAATTTTAATACGTCCCACCGTTGCAATTCGTGATGTTCCTGTGGCGCCAATAACCATTACTTCATCACCCATTTTCAGTTCACAAAGGTAAGAAGTAGAACCATCACCTTTCAGAATGTAAGAATGAGATGCACCGGCATTTACTCTAAATGGCCGAGTCGGTACGAATTCAGATTCAATGGTCTCTCCATGAACTAAAACCATGGATGATGCACTGGAACCAACCAACATCCCTTCTCCAATATCTAGCATTGAAGTAAGGTCCACACAAACTCGGTCCCCTATGCCTCCTTCTTTTACTTCAATAACTTCTAATTCAGATAGAGCGAAAGGCACTTTTTCAATTTCAGATGAAACGTGGGTTATTTCTCCTCGTTGAGATTTTGCAATAAGGGCGGTTGGAAGGATATCTTCAGTGACCAGCAAAGCATCAACTCCTATTTGTAATGCAAATGCAGCCCCGAGAACTTGTTCAGATGAAGATATACGGGCTGCGACCTTTGTCGGGCAACCATCACAAACCGCAACAATATTTTCAATTGGGATCATTTTCCATTCACCGAGATCAAGTAATATCCATTCGACACTACCCGCCATTGCTCTTGCTCTTGCTTGTCCATCTGCGTTGCTTACATCGACCTTCCTTCCAACTTGGCGTCCTTCAATGTATAGAGCAGCACCATCAACAAGTAAATCTTCACCAAGTAATAGGTCCACACCTTCTTGGCGTGTACCAGATTCGAGCCAAACCTGCATAATTTCACAATCCTGTAAGTTCCATGGCTTGTTCTACTTCCAGACCATCATGAACAATTGCTAGAAGTGCACTTACCATTTTTCCTGGAGATTCATGTGAGAATACTTGTCTCCCCATACAAACACCACTACCACCTGCTTGCATTGCTTGGTAAACAGTGGTGAGGATTTGCTTTGTAGTATTATTAGCAGGACCTCCAGCGATTAGTACAGGTATTGGGACAGCAGATGTCACTTTACGGAATGATTCAATAGAACCAGTCCATTTTGTCTTCACTACACTACATCCCATTTCAAATGCTAATCTTGCAGCATGAGCGGCGCCTTCAGTATCATCAGTATCCATAATGTTGAGATTCTCTCCACGTGGATATACCATGCCCAATACTGGGCAATCTAGGAAATGAGCCTCATTGGTAATCATGCCCAAGCGTTCAACCATTTCAGGTTCATCTGGACTTCCAAGATTGACTTGTACGCTGACTCCCCTTGCACCCCTTGACAATGATTCTTCAACACTTCCTACAAGCACTTTATCGCTAGACCTGGCGCCTGAATGCCTAGTCGATACGGATAAATGTGCAACCATGCTCACTTCACTTGAAGCGTATTGTGATACAACACCTTTTTGCGCAACAATAGCATCTGCATGCGAGATACTAGCAATCAAATCATCAAGGTTTTCTAAACCTACAACTGGATAATCGGAGACTCCATGATCAATCGGAATCCAAACGCCTTTTCCGTTTGGCAACAGTGATTCAATGTCGCTCATGTTTACAGGGGGGGGGTGGTGTATTGACAATACTTTCTCACTTGGAGAGATGTGTTTTTACAGCCCAGTCGACCAATGCGGCTTCAGCTTTGGCCAAATGTTCTTGAAGAGTCGAACGAGGAATATTGGATAAGTCAGATAATTCCTTTTTGCTAATTTTACGAGGGCTCTCATAGTAGCCTGAACGAACTGCTAGTATCGATATTTCAAGTTGTTTGGGTGTAAGTATTTTCAGAATAGTATCTTCCATTTCGGCAATATCAACCACATTAATACTGTCTGGAGGCAACATCACTCTTGCTACTTTTAGAAATCCACTAACACCTTCAGGAAGGCCACGTATTGTGATTTGGACACCATCTTCTCCGATTACATATGGAGGGATGACATGCAGGCTATCGAAATTAATTGCGGCAACAGATAATGGGTGGTTATTCCAAACTACAATGTAGCCAGTACCTCCATTCTCAGGCAATGGATGTGGCCGCATTGGGCCCTCGACAATCAAAAATGGTATTTTCATCAGGTCATCAGGGCCCCTTTCTTCTTTAAATTTAATTTTGACAAGTTGCCGCACACCATCTTTAGCTACTTCAAGATGGGCCACCACTTCATACGAAGAAGCAACATTTGTGATCAATCCAATTTCTGATTTAGAAATTGATTCGGGTGACCACTTCAGTTGTACCTCGCGCATAATTTATTGTTTGCATAATCATATAAGAAATAACTTATAGATTACAAGTATGGCTTGTCCCTGTTAAACGATTATATGATTAGTATATTAAACAAAATTCCAATATTACCCGTTATTAATAGCCGATGGTAATAAGTCCCAGTTTATCTTAGGCCCGCACATGGACCTCGTATCTTGGTTAATGATTGGCCTTTTAGGAGGGGCGTTTCTATTTGGGATCTGGTTTATGCTGGTTCGAAAGGATGACCGTGCTAGCCGGAGTATGACTATCCAACGTCAAGACTTAACACGCAGAGGTAGCCCTGATTTTTCCAAAGCGCACAACGATTTTGACCGGAAACTAGCAGAGATAGAAAGGCACCTTGCTTCAAAACGTAGAGATGAAAGGGCCATTTTACTAGCAGAGGAAGAAGCTCGTAAGTCTCTTGCTGATGATGCAGCAAAAAAATTAATCGACGAAGAAAAATCACGTTTAGCAGAAGAAGAAGCCGAAGAAGCAAGACTCAAAGCGGAGTACGAAGCACAACGTGAGGCTGAATTAGAAGAGGCCAGGAAACTTGCTGAAGAGCGCGAAGCAGAACGTTTGGCAGAAGAGAAGCGACTTGCTGAAGAGCGAGAAATAGAGCGCCAACAGGAACTGGAAGAAGCCGAAGAGGTGCGACAAGCAGAAATCGAGGCCTCAGAAGAATCAGAAGAACTCGAAGCACAGATGGCTTCGGAACAGGCCGAACGCGACTTGATGAATCGGTTGGAAAGAGAAGGTGCCAAGTCTTCTGAAGTTCAAGTCTCACTCATGTGGGACAATTACAATGATTTGGATTTACATGTATTGTGTCCTTCCGGCGAAAGAATTCATGGAGGAAATAAAACCTCAGAATGTGGCGGTGAATTAGATGTTGACGCTAATGTTCGTCCAGAAACTAAGAAACCTGTTGAAAATATAGTTTGGCCTGATTTCAAAGCACCACCGGGCGACTACAAAGTGTATGTTCACCATTACAAGAAGCACAATAAACGCCGTTCTAAAGACCCGACTAAGTTCAGAGTTGTATGCAATACCGGTGGAACAATCGCTCATTATGAATCTGAATTGTCTCATGGGGACCCAATCATGTTAGTATGCGAGTTCACACTCGATGCCCCTGATGAAAGAGGAACAGAAGAGGAGATAGAACAAGCAATCATGGAAGAGGAAACCGAGAAGATTGCTGAGGAAGAGAGACTTGCAACTGAGTTAGAAGAAACTCGTCAAATAGAATTAGCAGAAGCCGAAGAACAAAGATTGGCAGAGATAGTTGAGAATGAGGCTGCTGAACTTGAATCTATTAAGGCAACTCAGGAAGCAATGAAAGAACTCAAAGAGAGACTTGAGAGAGAAGGTGCAAAATCATCTGATGTACAAATTTCATTGATATGGAATAATTATAATGATTTAGATTTGCATGTAGTCTGCCCATCAGGAGAAAGAATTCATGGTGGTAACAGGGAGTCTGCTTGCGGTGGAGAATTAGATGTCGATGCCAATGTAAGGCCAGAATCAAAGAAGCCAGTTGAGAATGTAGTTTGGCCAGAAGGTAAAGCACCAGGTGGAACTTACAAGGCCTATGTGCACCACTACAAGAAACACAAGAAGCGCCGTTCTAAGGACCCTACCAGTTTCAAAGTAATCTGTAATGCAGGTGGAGAAATCAAGGAATTCGAAGGTATGATTTCTAGCGGCGATGCGATAATGCTTATTTCCGAATTTACGATTGACGATCCTGAGAAAAGAGCAGCCCAAGCCGCCGAAGCCAAAGCAAAATTGGCAGCACTTGAAAGCGGCGAATGGGACGGTAGTGACTCTGATGAAGACCAGTGAGATTTAATCACGAGTTTAATTGGCAGCACCTAAGCCTTTCAAGATAGGATATTGTCTAGACAATCTTTCTCTATACCCTTCTTTATTGAGCGTGCTATGCGGCGTCCTGTGGACATAAATGGTTCATTGATGTCACTGTATGGAGAGCCGCCAACAAAGGGATTTGAACCCGCAACTATACGTGCACTAATCTCAAAAACTCTGAATTCTAATTTATCATTGACAATCGTTTCCAAACAGAACGCTCCAATCATTCCTCGTGCCCCTTCTTCTAGTTCAAACGAAGCAGCAACTGTTCCCTCTGCCATTTCAAAAGCTCTCGGTAGAAGACTTTCTCTGATTACGACTGGCTGATTACCAGTAACTACGAATGAAGGTTCTAAATTCATTTCACGCAGGTCACGAAGGCTTCCAAGTTTGTAAAATTCATCAACATTCGATTCATCTCTTCGATCCATGCTCATTAATTCAAGCCGACCAAGGTTTTTGCCTGCATTAACTCCACGTCCTTGAACTTGGAAACCATCGTCAGAGGTAGGGTCAAAGAAAAAGTGAAGATAATATCTACATCCGAGAACATATTCTTGGATTGTGAATTCTTCATCGAGGTTTACATTTCGCTTAAAGTCACGATAATCTCTTGCAATAAAGTACCCTTCACCACCTTTGGCACCTGCGTATTTGACAATAACAGGGCCATCTATGTCGTGTGGGTCATCGATAACCTTAGGAATAGAGCAGCCACCTTCTTCTAGCCACCTCCTTTGTAACTCTCTGCTACTTTCCCAATGTAGAATCCCCCGGTTTCCAAACGTTGGGACTTCTAAATTTTTGAAATTCGAACTTCCAAGGTATTCTACAAGAGAACCATGGGGTATGATGATGACATTACGCTCTCTAAACCATTCGGCATGGTCGAGCATTTCTCTATAATTGTCTAGCATCAACCACTCATCTGGCTCTGCACCAGGGAATGCTGAATAGAATCGGCGACGATTTTCTCCAACTGCGATACCTAGGGTTTTGAAACCTTCTTGGCGGGCGCCATGAAGAATTTGTAGAGACGAGTGAGAGGCAACTACACCAATCGTAATTTGCTCTGGGTCATAGGAATCAAGCCAGTTTCGCAACAGTCCGATATCTACGCCCATGTCGACGGCTTCCATGTTTCATTAATGACTATTACGCAAATAGAGTAATAGAAAAATTGTTTCAACCCAAAAACTTGAACTTCCATCCTCGTTTTTATCCTCCGTCAAGGTTTCAAGCCCTACCCCCTGTGGGCTCATCATGGGCAGTGAAAATCCGGGCATTCGTATGACATACGGCAACTTTCTACAATTGGATGAACTACTATCTCTTCAATCTGGACCTGAAGGTTATGATCCAGCCCCTTCGAACCACGAAATGCATTTCATTGTGGTGCACCAGGCCTTTGAATTGTGGTTCAAACAAGTTAATCGCGAATTAGAAGAAGCCCTTCATTTGCTGAATGTTCCCGATGTTGAAGAAAATAAAATCCCGGTAGTTGTTAGCCATTTGGAGAGATGTTCGGAGATATTCAGGCTATTGGCCTCTCAATGGAAAGTAATGGAGACGTTATCACCACAAGATTTCCTAGCATTCCGTGACCGTTTAGGAACTTCTTCAGGCTTTGAAAGTTGGCAAATGCGAACGTTGGAGATGTTGTTGGGGTTGAAATCTGAGCAACGTGTTGGAGGGATGGACCCAATGGAACATAATAGAAAGTTGCACTCTGAAGGTAAATTAAGTGATTCAGTAATGGCTAACATGAATCGTATTGATGAATTGCCTTCACTAAATGAAGTGTTATCCCGTTGGTTAGCAAGAACTCCAGTTAATGGAGTATCTGGTGATACTGAAATTCTACAAAATTATGTGGAAGATCACCTGTCATCCATGGTGGAGCACGGCGAGTCAGTAATCGCTCACATGGTGAAGATTGGGCATGGTACTGAAGAATCAATACGTCCAAGAATAGAATCTGGAATAGTTGGTGCCAGAGATTTTTTACTCCCAGATGGAGTCGCAAATCCTGCAAGAGCAGGACTATTGTATATTGAATCATACCGAGAATTGCCATTACTTTCTTGGCCAAGAAGACTTGTTGATACTGTAGTTGATTTAGAACAAGCAATGCTACTATTCCGTTCACACCATGCTAGAATGGTCGAGAGAATGATTGGTAGAAGGATGGGAACTGGAGGATCTAGTGGTGTCGATTATCTCGACATGACATTGAAGTACCGTATTTTCACCGACCTATGGGCAGTTAGGACCATGCTAGTCAAGCGAGATGCAATAGCGGACCCAGTTAATTCAAACTTCTACGGCTACGCCGCAGACAATTAGTGTCCGGGCCTCAATTATGAGGGTCGGTATCGATTGGAATGAGTTCGTTATCGTACTCATACATTGCAATCTTTAGCGGGTCTAGAACAAAGCGAACAGATGCTTCTTCTAGTCCATAAAGTGAAATTAATTCTTCCTTGAAAGCCTCACGTAGGACATCTTCAGGAGCATTTAATGGTGCACCCATTCCTATTTGGAGGGCACGTGCACCAATGATTCTAGCTCTTTCAAAGCGGGTATGTGGGCGGATTGGTTTGACCATTCTTGACACCTCATGCACATTACGTGCGAAGTTTGCGACCAGCGCCCTGTTATTGAACCCTGCGCATCACGATAGAAAAGCAATCATTCATTTTCTAGGCTATCTATGCTGACATTGCCCATGATAACACTATCAGAAATGTTAGTAATTATTTTTTGCTCAACCACTATATTCGGACCATCGGTTGAATGAAATCTCCTCGTAATTTCTTTTTCCTCTAATGAATCAGGTTGTTCGGATATTGGAGATTTCATGACAGCCAGTAATTGATAGGTTGCAGGTAATGTAATTATCAGTAACAAAATAGTGATAATGATGATCGTAGAACCTCTTACTGAATCGCTATTTTCTCCAATATCGTTTAATCCCCCATCTGGAATGTAATCATTTGCAGGGAGTGATGAGCCTGAAACCAATTTGATAAACCCTGGTTGGGATATTACAATTACTAATTTGTCGCCATTGAGGCCAACAACATTAGTTTCACTAAGATTTGTATGATTCACCACCATGTTAGTTAGATTCTGAGTAGACCTTACAGTCCAAGCATCAAGCATTAGACCATCAAGGTCACCTGATAAGTTCAAAATATTATTTTCTAGTGTCAAATTTGAGATTCCACTGTAATTTGAGACAGAATCTGATAATAGTGTATTCAGTTCTCTCGATTGTGTAGGTCCAGCTAGAATATAATGCCCATCGATAGTAAGTGTAGGGTAGCCCCACAATCCATAGACATCGAGGAACCTATCGCGAGAGGCTTGTAACCAATAATCATCAATAGATGAAGGGCGGTGGCTAATAATCAAGGCCGATTGATTAGAAGTTTCCTGTAATTGTTGTTCAACTTCGGGGCATTCAGAACACCAATCGGCTCCAAAATATTCTACGACGTTAGTAGGCTTAGAGATGCATGTATGGTTTTCATCACACTGTAAATCGATAACAACAACGTCTACAATATACCCCTCTGAATGAACACTATCTGCTCCGTGGGCGCCGGAATGGCTAGAGAAAACTATGATGGCCCCGAATAAGCAGGCTAGTAGCACAGTCCTCATTAACCAGCCCACGAAGTCCGGTTTGTTAAAAGGGAGCCTATTACCCCCGCAACATGATGGTATCCGAATGGCTCCGACGCCCCTCGACATTACCACTTGCTGTTGTAATAATGTCGGTTCTGGTTATCATAGTTGGCGGGACAATCCGTATTTATGATGCAGGTGAATCGTGTCCAGATTGGCCACAATGTTTCGGGACTTGGGGATTTGATATTTCTGAAGAAGACCAAGGTGAGTGGTATAATGACACAGGAGAGTTTGATAGTCGTGGAGAAGATCATCGTTATACCACATTTGAAATATTTACTGAATGGATTCACAGATTACTTGCAAGTATCATGGCCATACCAGTTTTGATAAATTTCTTGATAATTTGGAAACGAAAAGAAGTGTACGGAGATACCCTGGTGAAAGTCTCATTCCTTACTGGGATTTTGTTAACTATTCAAGGAGTTGCTGGAGCAATAACGGTCAAATTTGACAATGCAGATTGGTCTGTAGCACTACATCTCGGTCTTGCATCATCCTTTGTGTTCATTTTATTGTGGCAATATTTCAAGATGCGACGAATCGAGGGTGCTAACTGGCCAATGATGTTCGCTCCCTTGAAGTTCAAACGATCTGAATTAAAACGCGTGATGATACTTACAGGAGCAATATTCTTGCTATTGATTCTTGGTGCTTGGGTCTCATCATCAGCAAATGGAAATCAAGGATGTTCAGTAGGTTTCCCTGACGGCTGGCCAAAATGTCAAGGCGACATATTCCCCAGCCTTGATGGAAGTGGGATACTTGTTCAAATGGTTCATCGTTTAGGGGCGGGAATTGTTGGTATTGCATTGATTATGGGTGGAATGAAAATCCGAGAGAAGGCAACTGAGACAAATGCACACCATGGTTTTGCGAAATGTATGGATTTGGCAACTGGGTTTTGGTTACTGAATGTTTTAGTGGGAGGCATGTATGTCGTCTTTGCTAAAATGGGAGATTTCCCTGAAAGTTTATCTATACTACATTTGATAATTGGAGTGGCTAGTTTCTTTAGTGCATCAATTGGATTAATTTTATTGCAACTGAGCAACGAAGGTGGAGAAGATGAGTGAAAAGCCTAGTCTTCTAATGATTTATTTGCAGTTGATGAAACTGCGAGTTGTTATATTGCTTCAAGTTACTGCGGTCTGTGCAATTTTTGCTCACGACCTTTTAGTGCGAAGTGAGGTATTGGCCGGAGATCGAACTTGGTTTAACACTCTAGAAGCTTGCATGGTTACAATTGTGGGGGGAACATTAGCAGCGGGAGGTTCTAATGCAATCAATATGGTCTACGACCGAGACATAGACCCCGGAATGTCACGTACTCGCACCCGACCTCTCCCTAATGGCTGGATTTCACCGAGACATGCCTTGATTTTTGGACTTATTACTGCGGTTGGCGGTAGTGCGATATTCTTTCCATACCACTGGAAAGCGGCATTCTGGTCTCTTTTTTCAGTAGTGTTTTACGTATTAGTATACACAATTTGGCTTAAGAGAAGGACGCCACAAAATATCGTAATCGGTGGTATAGCGGGCTCAACTCCTCCACTGATCGGCTGGATTGTTGCCGCAGCATCAACCAGTATTCCAGATAATTATAATCCCGTTGACCTCGCTTCACCTATCCCTTGGATGTTATTCATGCTAATCTTCCTATGGACTCCGCCCCATTTTTGGGCTTTAGCACTTTATCGAAGTGGAGAGTATGGTAAGGTAGGAGTTCCTATGATGCCTGATGTAAAAGGGCCAGAAAGAACTCTTTTTGAATCTAAAATCTACTGTGCACTGCTATTGCTATTAGGCGCAGTGCCTCTATTCTGGCCAGAATCTGGTTTGCCAGAAGCATGGGCTGTTTTAGCAACTGTAATCACAATCTGGTATTCAATCTCAGTATGGAGAATCAATCCTAATGAAGAATTTGATTCTAATGGGCGTATGCCCCTTGCATTCGACTCATTTATGCGGTCCCTTGGTTATCTTGCCTGGATGTTTATCGCATTCGTTTATGTTGTTGCAGTTCCAACAAATCAAATATGGTATTGGACAACTGGATTTGTAGTATTAATTCCAATAGTGAATAATTTAATGGTTAAGTGGAAAGATTCAGTCAGCGATAAGCGTAAGGTTCTCAACGCTGAATAACGAACATAGTAGAGTTGTTTTGAGGCGCGGCGAGGGGGATTCGAACCCCCGTGGGAAGACCCATCGGATTAGCAATCCGACGCAATGGCCAGGCTATGCGATCGCCGCAAGCAATCCGGCCACTTGACTATTTGAGATAAAGCAGACGGTTGACGCAATCAGTTGAAGAAATCTTCGAACTCATCATCCAAATCCGTTGGCTGATTTGCAGCACGCTTTGCTAGGACCCTTGCCATCTTCTTACGCTTTTTCAGAACCAGAGGCAGTCCCACGAAGTTGATTACTATTGTAAGCAGCATCACCATGCCTGCAATTTGGAAATTTTCAATTTGCATGTATTCTTCGAGTTCCCCTAACCATTCGATTCCATATGGAGGCTCAGGTGGCTCAGGTGGCTCAGGAATACGGTATTCATTGTAAACCCAGTATTGGTCCTCAACATACACTCGTTTCACATTGCTTGAAGGGTATTCTACTACTGTGTATTCGTTACCCACGCTATCTAACGGTGCAAGGATGTAGTAATATGTCCTGTATGGCATTATTCCATCATATTCAGTTCCATATTGTACCAGAGAGCCCTTTTCACCGGGAACATTTGTCAAATTAGTAACGAGTGGGTCAATATACCTCAAATCTACATCTTGCGGTTTTTGTTCAATTCGGTATAAGTTCCATGAGAGTTCACCCTCAGGCTCATTATCTGGCCATGTCCAAGACAATTCGATTTCGTAGCATCGATTCCAATCATTGAATCGGTCGTAACATGAAGTGGCATTGTTGTAAGATGTAGTTGCTTTAAACCCACTTACTTCTGCTGAAGGGTCGATTGAATCACCACATGTTAGTCCAGGTAAACCATTTTCTAAGGATACCTTTGCTTTCAAGTGTTCAGGATTGCCAGCTCTATCAATTGGGATAATTGCATAGGATGCACAAATGCCTGTTTCTAATTGCCGTTCATCTATCCAACTATTTGTTGTACCTTCTAGAGTAACAGATAGTGTCCCACTCATCAAACCATTCCAGACAAATTCACTGTTAACGGTTTCAGGGTCAGGGAAATATGCAGATGCTGTAATCGGGCTAGTAACTCGATAGATATTCCATCCTCCAAAGTATGGATTTGTTAAATCTCCAGTTGGTTCCCAATCGATTTGCATTTCTCCATCAGGGAGGAGTGTCAATATTGGCTGTCCCGAATCGATATTTGGGGGGGGCAATTCTCCAACAAGTAATAGATCCATGTTTTCGATAATGTGTACTCTGATGGTGTCATTGTCAATGATTTCGAAACTATTATCTCCATCAAGTGGGTCCCAATCTAACTGGTCAAATCCATATAATTGGTGGATGGCAATAGATGAACGAGGGACATTATTTGGAATTAAAGATGTAATGTTAATATCAAATTCCATCCAATCCATTCCGGCATCAATTTCTTCTGTTGTCGGAATTACATCTATGGAAAATCTTAGCAAAGCTTCCAAGTTTTCACCCGGTCCATAATTTACCCCTGAAAGAGGGAAGTCATACATCGAATTTCCGATTGCATGTGTTCTGGTGACGGCTGAACCATTCATCCAATTGCCAACTCCAATATCCGTACTGTTGAATATTGTTATTTCAGTAGTGGTAGACTCCGTTGTGCCGAGGGCATCAACGGCTCTAAGCGTAATGAAATGGTCACCTAGGCCAATCCCGCTTGCAGGAATTTGCACTTCTTTACCTTCTGCTCCGAGTTCTATGAAGCCTGGTAAGGTCGACAGTTCTATCATGCCTGCTAGATACCATGAATATGTGAGTGGTCCAGCGGCTGTTGTCAGTGTACGTGCTGTGAAAGTAATGTTGTCTGCAGTCTTGTATTTCCCATAGAAATTACTCTGTTCAATAAGAGGATTAATATCGCCAGCAATAACCTCTGAAACTACATTCAGCACGTTGTCAGCCGGCTTAGCATCAGTGCCTTCTTCTAAGGCTTCACTTACGAATACCTTGAGTCTTTTATCGCCTAACTTGTTCAAATCGAAAATACATCTCTCGTATTGGCCTGGCAAAATTACTGATGGATTACAATCTTCTTCGGATTCAGTAGTTCCGCTCAAATCCATTACAGAGAACCTTACTAGAGGTTCGACAACAGAATGATTTCCTATGTTCGATATAGTCACAGAGACGCTATCATCTCCATAGAAGTATGTCGAGGAATCCGGAGCATTTAGAGGGTACATAGAGGTAACTTGCAGGTCGACAGTGTCATCAAATACGACCTCTACACTCTGAACATCATTGTACGCATTCATGTCACCTAAAGGTGTCCCATTCGAATTCATCAGGCCATATGACAGTGTATAGCGGCCCTCGGTGTCGAAATTGAGAGGCGGCATATCCCTTGTGAATGTGGTCTGGCCCCATGAAGGTAAATTAGAAACCTGGTTTGATGAATTAGCTACAACTGTTCCAGAATTGTCAATTAACTCCCATCCAATTCCTGCTACTAATCCGCATGATGCGCACGAAGAAACAATTCCATCTATACTCATATTATAATCGGTGTCAGTATTGAGTATCATTTCACCATTGTAATTTGCTAATCCACTCAATTGGCCGATTGGGTCTTGCGCTCCCACGGAGACATCTACCAATTGTTGTGCGAAATTAAAAGTATAGATTCCAACATCATTCGTAGTATTTGTGTCGGAATCTGAGAATCTATAAACCAGGGTATAGGCGCCTTCATCTCCGTCAGAACTAAAGTAAGTGAGGAATGTGTAAGTTAAGTTTTGTCCAACCGCAATCGGTTCAATTGCCCCAGTTCCATAATCTTCCCTTTCGTTAAAACAAGTACTAACATCCTTTACCCCTTCACAAACAAACCATTCAATAGTTCGTGTTTCAGTATTGTAAAAGAAACCAGTATTAGTGACTTGTACTTCAAGAGAAACAGGGTCCCATGCAGTTATGAAATCTCCAGGGCGTGGTGAAATTGAAGCAGTTATTTCGTAATCTCCACTGACTGTCGCAGACACACTCGGTGTCAACAATATACCACCTAATGTTGATAATATCAATAGCGCTACTAAGCCAACGCTCCTCCCTCGTGAGGCATTACTTGATTCAGCATACGCGCTGGACATCATGTTACCCTACCATCCGCCCCTCAAATATCAATCGGTGACTAGAGGTGGTATTGCCACTATTGTCAACTTATTCTAAGATACGGGCGACACCCTATTGACTCCCTTATGCGCCCCCGATAATTATGCAGGGGGCTAAACACTCTCGTAAATCTCCCGAAATAGGGGATGAGGCGGTAGTTGCAGTTATTGAATTCCTGTCTGCATTTACTCTTTTCTTGATGATATTGACTGCTTTTATGTCGCTGGCACAATTAGAATTGGGTAGTAATGACCCATATACAGATTTGATCGACCGTTCAGCAGTAGATGGCTTAGACCGTCTTACAAATGGAAACGGTTGGTTTGTTCCTTATGTCGACGGAGTGCGTGACCAGAGTAATGCTACAGATAATTGGCATGAAATACCTGTTACAAATTTGTATGAGGGGGTACTTCAACCTGGGATAATAAATAACGGAACTCTTGATCTAGAACGCGTGAATGCATTATCTAATGTTAGCATAGAGGCTATGACGGGCGGTTTGGGGTTGGCATCGGATTTACAAGTAAGATTGCTAATACAAATTGAATCGTCAACTAATTCTTCGAGAGAAGGAATGGTGTTATTTGACGGGGGCTCTGACCGTTCAACAGCCAGCACTTCATCGGTAGCAAGCCGAACATTCATCAGTGGTATAGATGTAATCTCAGTAAGTCTAGAAGTTCACGATGGCGGAAAAGCACCAAAGGTACTGCGTATTACTGAAATTTCCCCGCGCCCTGCCGATGGTGGTCCTGAATGGATAGAGGTTGAGAACCAAAATGGATTCGCACTTTCATTGATAGGGTGGTCATTCGAGAGAAGTAGCAGTAGCGGGTCATCAGATTACCTTTACAAATCAGGCGTGATACCAGGGGGGGAAATCGCACTATTCAGTGGCGATCCAGCAAGCCAAATCATTGGCAATGCCTCAGTCGTTTATGATCTTGGAATAAGTGGATTCCTCGGTGTTGGTTCGATAAATGGTTTAGATGATAATTCTGGACGCCTACGAATGTTATTTGCTGAAGAAGATGAAAGCGCTGGCAACCAAGTTTGCAAAATAGAATGGTTCCCGACAACCGCTCTCCTTTCTAACAACACAATTGTATGGAATGGCGGCCCTCCAGCTCAAGCATCATCTTGGAATGTTTCACAATCACCAACACCGGGCGAAGTTTGAATGTTTTCGGCGTATCGTTCATTTAGTGTGAAGGTGTGGCTCGACTGTTACCCATGGAGCCAGCAGCAGTCTACAGCCGTGATCGTTGCATCACCGGTATACATGGAATGGATGAAATTCTAAGGGGTGGAATACCTTACGGTTCAACGGTTCTTGCAGCCGGAACCTGTGGTTCTGGAAAGACTACTTTTGCAATGGAATTCTTGGTAAGAGGTGCACTTGCCGGTGAGGCGTGTGCGCACTTTACTGCAACTGAGCCAAGTGTCAAATTATTAGAGAATATTCGCCAATACGCTTTCTTTGACATGAATATGATCGATAACGGATTAATCAACGTCTTCGATATGGATGTATTGTACTCATGGCTTGGATTAGACAAAGCCTCTTTCGACCTTGATGACGTTCACGCTTTAATCAAAGCAATTGTCGACATTGTTAACACGATTGGTGTCACAAGATTAGTTATTGATTCTGTAACAACTCTTTGTTACAAAATTAAAAGTGAACAACTGATTCGTGATTTCCTATTCACTCTTGGAAAGAAACTTGCAACACTAGGTTGTACAACCATTTTAATTTCAGAGATTACATCTGCTACTGAAAATGCACATTGGTCATCATTTGGTGTTGAAGAAGCAATCGCAGACGGAATTATTGTCATGGGAGACGTTGAGAGAATGGGCCATTTACTTAGGTTTTTACAAGTTGTAAAAATGCGAGGAACTTCACATAGTCGTGCCAAACACGCAATTGAATTAACCCCACTTGGAGTAATGCTCACTCCAATGTTGAAATGGGGAGCCGTTAGCGATAAGACCAGCAGATGGGGGTCCTGATTATGTTTGAATTGGACCAGAGAATCGCCGAACAGTTGACTGAAGTCAGCCTGAATTCATCGATACAGGTACGTTGTGGTAATTCTAACGCTTTTATGGTAACAGCATCTACAATGATTCCTCTTATGCAGATGTTTGAAATGAGTGGCGTCTATATCTGTGCGACACGAGGTGCAGTCGAAATTATCGAAGCATTTGAAGCAATTGGTGTCGATGTTTCAGGAATCCAGTTCATCGATTTAGTTTCATCTGGAACGCTAGGTGGAACCGATGTTCAATATCCTAATATTTCATTTGTTGATAGCCCAATTATGCTTGAAAGTGTCTTACTTAGGACGCTTTACACATTAAGAATCTCTAATTCTGAGCGTAATTTCGTGGTTATTGATTCCGTAAATGCTCTTGCAATTTACAATGAAGAACGTATGCTTGCTGAATATCTGCATGTATTCATCAATACCTTCCGTCAAAGAGAGGTACTTTCAGTTATTTTGAATGTTCCAGATCAAGTGCCACCAATGGTACTTTCAAATCTTGACTTATACTGCACCGATCTAATAGATCGTGGCCAGGTGGTAATCCACTGAGGAGATGATTTGTATGGTTGAGCAACTTAAATTCGATAAGGAAGATGAGAGCTTTTTCGGCAGTGTCGGAAGTTTTGGTGTCCCAAAGTTCGACAACGCAATGTACGGAGGGGTCCCCCGCGGCTTCTTAGTCATCGGCTTTACCGATGTTGGTGCAGGTTCCGAATTGTTTGCAAAACAGTTTACCTCTCCCGCAGAAGAACCGGATAATACAATTCTAATTTCTACGAATGAAAGCCAACTTGAAATCGCTCGTGTATTCAAAAAATATGGTTGGCCAACAGATATTGGTGTGCGAACTCTTGGTGAAGAATATAATGCAAGGGTTCTCGAAAAAGAGTTACTTGCTAGCCGTTACCGCCTAGAAGGATTCAAACTTCCAGATATCCAGAGACTTGCACAAACCAGATTCGTTGATGATGATACTCAGGATTTCCTAACCGAAATGACCAATGAAATAATGTCACTGAATCCTTATTTTAGAGCAGTAGTAGATTCCCTTGATTTCTTTATGCAAAGAGAAGACCCAAATCGTGTAATCGCAATGCTCAGAATGATGCAAGCACACACCCAATTGACCCGAGGTATACTATTCATCACAGTATCTAATGATACAATTACTCCTGCAATCAAGCAAGAAATGGCAGCAATAGCTGACATGGTTTGCGATTTCAAGGTCAGGACGGTCGGTTCAGAATTCGAGACTTCAATGATCGTTTCTAAGTTTAGAAACGCTCCTGAAAATCTTTCTATTCTGGTTTACAGAGTTACTCCTGAAGAAGGAATCACTCCAGAGACAGTCGAGCGTATCGCTTGATGATGCCTGTGCGACGGCGAGTTCCAAAGCCATTGCTTACAACAAGAGTTATCGCGATAGCAACTTAGTAAGTTGATGCTTACAGGGCCCACAATGGCGCACCTGTACTTTAGAGGTGGTCGATTTGGCCGGGTTAGAGTTAACGTTCGTGTCTTGCAACAACTTCTAGGAGATCCATTTTTCCAATTCGCCAAATCCCAACAGGGGTTGTCAGTAAAGCTGCGACCAAAACAAATCCAATAACTTGGAACATAACAGTGTAATTTATCACTACTGGCAAATGGAATGCCCAAGTAGACATTAAAGCAGCCATCGATGAATAATATGCAACGCTAGTAGCTGCACCTGCGATGCCTCCCAGTAAACCAATGAATGTATGCTCGACAGTCAATATGACAGCAAGCCGACTCCGGCTAGCACCTAATACTCGGAGAGTTGCTAATTCTGAATCCCTCTCTGAAAGATTGATCAACAATGTATTGAACAGTATTGCAATGGCAAGTAATCCACCGATTGCGTATGTAGTTTGCATTATCGCTTCCTGTTGCTTTAGGATTTCTTTGAAACCTTCTACCATTACCGCTTTTTCAACAATTGAGTATGTTGAAGCGCGAATCTCTTCCAAATTACCTTCAGGAGATAGAATGAGGTATGCCCCATTTGCTTCTTCCCCAACGATTGGAATCAAATCAGCGCGGTGGAAATAAATCGAGCGGGATAATTCACGAGCGATTCCCGAAATCTTCAATTCGTGCTTAGTGCCTTGGAAATCGATAACAATTGTATCTCCAACAGAGTATTCTTCTAACTCTGCAGAACCTTCGTCGAGGATTACTTCAGGTGGTGTTTTATTCTTATCAGGTAAATCGCCTTCAAGCAAATTTAATCGATGCATTGCATCATCTTCATCGGAAATCACATCTAATCCTTTGAGAATTATTTCCTTATTTGTGCCTGCAACTACTGAACTTGAAGTGAGAGTAAGTTCGAATGATGTTGTGTTTCCGATTGCCCAGTTACTTACATTTTCTTCACTAGATGAAGGCATTGAAAATTGATATTCCCAATTTTCTTGCTTATCTGTAGACTCATTGAATGCATCAGTAAATCCTGCCATAAACATCATTGTTCCACCCAGAATAACCATGGCGAGAGAGAGTGCTACAAGAGTCACTAGTAGTCTAGCCGGCTTTCTAAATGTGGAACGTAAACCCAGTCCTATACCAGGTGACATCTTCGAAGTTATGTACGAAATAAAACGGTTGGGAGTGCGGTCATCGCCCTGGCCCAAAATCTCTAGGGGCTGGATTTTAGCTGCTTTCCAAGCGGGTCTAATCCCGAATAAGAAAATCACTGCCAAAGCGGAACTACCCAGAGTGAATAATAAATCGGGATGATGTCGAATTTCTACCACAGGGACTCCAAGGAATCCAAAATAAAATTTAGTAAAAGCCTCTGAGCCAATCGATGAAATCCCAAGCAAGATTCCCATTACAACTCCTGGGATTCCAACGACTAGTGGCACTAATAGATAGCCCAGCATCACATCTTTACTGGATGCTCCCACCGTACGCATAACTGCGATTTCTCGTGATTGTGTTCTGATTAATCGGTCAAGTGAAATTGCGATTACTAATCCGCTGATGAATAGTAATACTACCAGAATAAACGGAGATGTTTTTTCTAGGCCTTGCTGGTCTAATCGCAATAATTCGGGACTTCGTAAATCTCCTCTGTCAAGTACTATTCCGGGTGTTCCGGACTCATTAAGGGAATCTGAAATTATTATTTTTAAATCATCTAATTCCTCTCCTTCATTAATTTCTGTGTTTGAAAAATCAAAGTCAGGAGTACCTTCCAAATCGATATTTAATGTATTTCTTGAATCGGGCTGATTACCTGATATTAGTGCGAGGTATTCAACATCGAGGTATCCAACTACATATGTCGACTCTTGAGGAAAAATCACACCAGGTTCTGCATAAAATAATTCTAGAGGGCTGTAGGCAATCCCTACAACTTCCAGTGTATGTATTTCGCCTTCAGCAACAATCAGATCAATACTGTCGCCAATTGACATCATTACAGAATCATTATTGGCAAAATGTGCATCAATTACAATTTCACCAGTTTGGGGTGAAGTACTGCCTTCGTAACTCCAAATACCGGTTACATCGCCTTCACCCATGCCATAGAATGTTGATTTCAACCATTTTTCTTCACCACTGGCAAATGTGTAATTTGACTGCCCAGTAAGGACAAGACTAGCCTCACAATCGACATTTTCGATAGAGCCACAAGCAATAGTAAGATTTTCTTTACTCTCTATATCGTATGTTGTTACAATTAAATCGGCTAGATTAGTTTCAGTGTAAAAATCCTCGTAAACCAATTCTGCATTTCTGCTATGTTCGGAGAAAACCACGCCCGCATACACCGATAAGGTGATCAATAATACCACCGTAAAAAGTCTAAGTTTAGTCCGCATCAAGCTGCGTCTCAATCGCCTTAAAAGCAAATTATTCAAGACGATCACTCCACGATTGACTGGACAAAACCCTTTACCTTTGATGCAACCTTTTTGACTCCACCAATCGTATCCTCTATCACTTCGCCAGCAGCCATTTTTGCAGTAGTTGCCATATTGTTAATTCCACCGGACTCGTCTTTGACAATTCTTCCACTATCGAGGTGAATTATTCTGGTTGCAAATCGAGTCAAGGTTTGGTCATGAGTAACAAATATTGTAGTCATGTCTTCTTTTTTACAGGTTTTAATTAGCGCTTCCATCACAGTCGCACTGGTTTCTGAATCTAAATTCCCAGTTAATTCATCACCCAATATCAAACGTGGACTCTTTGCTAAGGCCCGTGCTATTGCAACTCTTTGCCTTTGACCTCCTGACATCTGTGAGGGAAATCGGTCTTCCAGACCGCTCAAACCAACTGATTTCAGCAATGCTACGGCTTTGTCCCTATCCCTTGAATCAGATAAATCTTGGACTAAGAGAACATTTTCAAGAGCCGTAAGGTCGGCTAAAAGATTGAAGAATTGGAAAATATATCCTATATTATTTCGTCGAAAAGCAGTCATACTCTCTACTTTACCTAAAGGTACACGTGCACCCTCGAAATCATAAGTTCCAGCAGTCGGAATATCCAATGCAGCAATTACGTTTAGAAGAGTGGTTTTCCCTGATCCAGATGGCCCAAGAAGTGCTACAATTTCGCCTTTATCAATCTCGAGTGAAATGTTATCGAGGGCCTTAACTAAAGTATCACCTTCTCCATAGTGCCGATCTAGGCCTTTGAGATTTATTAAAGGGGCGGAGTCGGCTTTCGAGACTTTCTCTTCCATGGTTTTAACTCAATATAACCATGATATAATTATACAGGTAAGATATCCCACATTATACAGAACTATTCTGGTTTTTGTGCCTTGAAGCGGCTAGACATTCCGGGAAATAATAGTCTTGCTTTTACCTCAGTAAAACCCACTTCTTTCATCATGGATTTGTAGTACGAATGAGTCCCGTAATGAGTATAGGTTCTCGCTAGCCATTTCCATGGGTGTTTGGGGTCTTTAGTTACAATTCGTGCAACCAATTGAACAAATGTCGCCATGTAAATTCTACCAAATAATCCATGCAACCAGTTCGCTTTACCTGCATCGCATATTACCAATTGGCCCCCCGGCTTGAGTACTCTGAAAATTTCTGAAAGGCCAGTTCTTTTATCTTTGAAATCTCGGAATGAAAACAAGCAGAATACTCTATCGAAAGTATTGTCTGGAAGAGGAATTTCTTCTGCAACGGCTTCAACATATACGGCCGGAGTCTCGGCTCGCTCAGTTCGTATAGCGTCAACTCGCTTTCTACATACTTTGAGCATCTCTGTACTAGGGTCAAGGCATGTCAAATCCATTCCGATTAAGTCTACGGAAAACGAGCCAGGGCCGCAACCAACTTCAAGGATTTTCATGCCAGATTTGGCATGATTACGTACATGTTTTCGCATACTTTTGTCGAAACCAAGAGTCATAATTCGATTCACGCGGTCGTATACTGGAATTGTTGCTTCCAACTGCCGTTCCAGTTCAGTCCACGCATCTTCATCAATTCCCGAGGCATCAAAACCCCCGGTACTAGAGCGGTCCGACATGGTTGTTCGGCAAGAACTTCGGATATGACCATTTGGTGTGTTTTCTATTGAGTTTGGTAAAGTCTGTTCAATTTCTCAACCACGAGGGTTATGAACCCGATATTAGTCGGGCGGGACACTAAGGTGGTAACTATGGGTATGGCGGATGTACTTCAAAGCATAAAAAATGCAGAAGAATCAGCAGACACAACAATCTCTGCTTCAAAAGAGAAGGCAACAAAGATTCTTGCTGATGCTCGTAAAGAAGCTGCTGATATTGTTCAGAACGCACAGGATGGCGCGGTTAGTTCCACAGTAAAAACTCTTGATTCAGCACGCAATAAGGCTGGAAAGGAAGCAGAAGTTGTGCATGCGGAAGGCGCGGTTAAGGTTGGGGGAATACAATCCTCTGCTGGTGACCGTCGTTCAGCAGCCGTTCAAATAGTAATCGATTCTCTTATGTCAAACTGAGGTGATAAGATGCTTAGTGCTGTAGAGATGTCTCGCCTCACAATGGCGGGTTCGCAAAGCGAACTTGACGATGCTCTACGTTTGTGTGCAGATTTGGGTAATGTCCACATCACACCTTACTCTGGCGATACCGACGGAATATCAGTAGGCACTCCGCATCCAGATGCAGACAGCGTCTCATCTTTGTTATCGAAGGTACGTTCTGCAAGATCTGTTCTAAATTGTGCAAACAAAGATGGCCCAGTTTCTGCTAAGGCGGTTAAGCAAGCAATTTCTGGAAACTTCCCTAAGAAAATAGATACTATTTCTGAGACCATTGTCAAAAAGAACGAAGCAGTTGCAGAAATTACCCGGCTTGAAGAAAGGGTTTCTATTCTATCAACAATTAATCCTCTAAATATCCCACTTGAATTGATGACTGAGATATCGTCACTGGACGTTTATGTTGGCGAGACTCCTAAAGCTAACAAGGCGACACAAGTTTTTGGTGAATTAGTAGACCGTATTGAAATGCATATTGCTGGAAATGTAATTGCAGTTGCTTGTCAAGGTAAAGAAGCCGCAGAAGTACAAATGGCAATGGGTGAACTTGGTGCTAAATCAATTCAAATTCCTAGCGGCAAAGGAAAACCTTCCAAATTACTTGAAGAGGCAGAAAAAGATATCAAAATTTCAAACAAAACGATTTCTGAATGTGACTCAAAGATGGAGACATGGATTTCAAATAATCAAAGAATGTTACTTGCAGTTCAAGAACACCTGGAGAGAGAAAGTGAAATCCTAACTGGGCATACATTGTGTGCAACTAGCGCTCATGCATACGCCCTAGAAGCATGGGTTCCGACTTCTGCTGCGGATGAAGCAAGAAGTGTACTTTCCAAGGTATGCTCACACTTGAAGATTGAAAAATTTGTAGAAGAACATGGCCATGATGATCACCACCATGAGACCGAATACCCTCCATTTGAGTATAATACCGCTCAGGCGACACGTCACGCTTCACTACTTACCAATCTAGTAGGTCGTCCAAAATATGGAACGATAGACCCTACAAGTATGCTCGCAATTACCTTCCCAATTTTCTATGGATTGATTCTTGGAGATGCAGGATACGGATTAGTCATTATGATGCTAGCAATGTTCCTAAAATCCAAGATGGGGCATGACCCTGTTGGCGCTATTGGCGCAAGAATTTTGATGAACATGGGTATTGCAACATTCATCGTTGGAGTGCTTACAGCTGAAGCATTCGGTTTTATCATTGAAGATTGGGCTCTACTTGCACCATTCTATGAGTCTCTTTACAATGCGACACACCACACACTAACAGGAACTGTATTTGAGGAATTATTCGGCCTATCTCACACTTATCTTCCATTCCACCGCGCAGGCGGCGCTCTACAAGATTACATCCTTTTGTCAATATATCTTGGATGCGCACACTTACTTCTTGGATTCATTATTGGATTCATCAACGTATTCAGGGCACATGGTCCAGTCGCAGCATTCTTCGAGAAGGGCTCTTGGATTCTAATTTTGGTCGGAGGATCCGCTCATATTCTAAGATTCATTACCGATGAAAGGTACGGGACTTTCGAAGGCTCATTATGGTCCATGATGGTCGTAGTAGGTGTAATTTGTCTAATTTACGGCCTTGCTGTGTATGAAGGATTCGGCTGGCTTGGAGGTATTATCATGGGTCCAATTGAAACGTTTGGCCTACTTGCTAACACCCTTTCTTATCTTCGAGTAATGGCAGTAGGTGTTGCTGGAGTAAAGATTGCAGAAGTTGGAAATGAAATGGGATTCCATGGAATGGCCGATGCATTCTCTTCCGGTGATTACTTAGTCGCAGTATTCTGTTTGCTAATCTGGATAGGAGTCCAGGTTTTCGCACTTGCACTTGGATTGCTCTCACCGAGCATCCACGCTGTCCGTCTACACTTCGTTGAGTGGATGGGCAAGTTCCACGACGGCTCTGGACAAGAGTTTACACCACTAGGTGGCCGTCCTCTACATGTGGAGGGCCACTGATATCATAGTCCCAATTGGACAAAAACAGGAGGAAAAAAATATGAACACAAATATCGTAAAAATGAGCCTAAGAGCACTAATCGTACTCATGGGAATCACCATGTTAGCACCAGGTGTGCTAGCTGCTGGCGACTATGACGGATGGGGTAAATACATGGGATCGGGTATCGCACTTGGACTAGCAGGTCTTGGAGCAGGTATCTCTCAGGGAAGCATTGGCAGCGCCGCTGTCGGTATGCTTGCTGAAGATGGTTCGAAATTCGGACCAGCTCTGATCTTTACCGCATTGCCTGAATCTATCGTGATTCTAGGTGCTCTACCATTGTTCCTATGAGCAATACTGGCTATCTCCGAGATTAGTTCTCGGGTTAGGCCGGAGGTGAATATATGACGCTAGAACAACTCGCAAAGGATATTTCCGCTTCAGCAGAAGCGGAAGCTAAGGCTACCATCAAGGCAGCTAAGAACGAAGCGAAGACCATCCTAGCTGAGGCTACTACTCGTGCAAACTCCATCGAAGGAGATGCGTCGGGTAAGGCGAACAAAGAAGCAGAACAAATCGCTCGTGAAGTGGTTGCTTCTGCTCGCCAAGCTAATCAGAAAGAAATTCTCGTTGCCCGACGTGTTGAGTTAGATGCTACATTAGCAACTGCTCGTGAGATGTTGGGTAGTGCAAGCCTCGCAGGACGTGCGAGTCTGCTCAAGAGTCTCGTAAAGAAAGCGGGAAATCTTGGAGATAGCAAGATGGTTTTACGCCCTACATCAATCGATCGTGCAGCTCTTGAGGATTCCGCTAAGGGATACTCAATTGGTGACGAGGTAGATGGTTTGGGTGGTTTCGTACTAGAGGCCGAAGATGGAACTCTATCTTTCGATTTACGCTTTGACACATTGTTGGACAATGCATGGATTGAACAGAGGGCTGCTGTAAACGAAGCCCTATTTGGATGAATAATTACGGAGTCGAAAATTATGTCAATCCTTGGAAACAACACTGCTTACGTGGCTGCACGTGCTAAAGCTCGCAAAGCGAGTCTGATGGACCGTACACGCCTAAGGCAACTTATCCAACAGTCACCTGACCAATTAACCGTCGCAGTGGCGGATAGTGGTTACAGGACTGAGATTGACCTTTACGCTGGCCACTTTACTGGTGGAGATTTAGTCGAAGCCGCACTTACACACAATTTACAAGCAGAATTGTCCAATATACTGGGCTTGTGTAATGGAAAGGTTCGTGATCTCGTTGAGATTTACACTGGGCGTTTCCGCTACCACAACGCGAAGGTAGTTCTTCGTGCAATTGTAAATGAAGTTGGAGTGAAGAAGGTTGCACATTCAATTCTTCCAGAAGAGAGTGATGTCAATACACCATGGTTACGAATTATCGAAGAATCGACAACCCTTCGTGATGCAGTTGAGCAAATGCGCCGACTTCCATTCGGAAAGGCATTACTTGCTATCAATGAAGATGAAGGATTGCAAGTGTATGAAGACGCACTTGATCGCCATTACTTCAAGCACTCCATGAGTATGCTTCAAGGAGGCGCTCCAGATGTACGAATTTTACGCAACCATTTAGCAGGTGAAATAGATCACCGCAATATTATCAATATACTCGAAGGACATGCTTTCGGCTTGTCTAGCGAGGAAATTTCAAAGGCGCTCATCTCTGGTGGCCGCCTGATTAAAGAGAGAAGTTTCGCTCAAGTTGTTAGCAACAAAGACGGACTTCTCGATGTACTAAGACAATCTAACAACTTCGATTCTGACGGATTCCAAGAAGCAGTCTCTTCCTCTGATGAGGAAAGAACGCTGGACCCAATCATTACCTGGCTACGTCAACGCGAGATAAAGCAGATGGAGCGTATGAGTTACCTCCACCCAATTTCAGCCCTACCTGTAATACACTACGTGTCTACTAAAGTTCAGGAAATCGAAGATCTACGCCTCATAGTCCGTGGCCGCATGGCAGGACTAGATTCTGAGGTTTTGGAGGCACACGTCCTCTGAGGTGATATGATGGAAATCGCAGTAGTAGGTAGCCCCGAATTCACACTCGGGTTTCAGTTAGCTGGAATTAGTACTTTATACAATCCTGAAGGAGAAGAGGATACCTCGAAAGTCTTCAGAGATTTGCTCACAACAAAGGGTGTGGGAATCGTGGTGGTCGACTCCGCGGTTCTAGCCTCCCTACCAGAACGTCTACGCGATAGACTTTCTGAAAGCGTCACTCCAACTGTTCTTGGTATAGGTACTGAGGAGGACACCACCTTGCGAGAAACTATTCGTAAGGCAATAGGAGTCGACTTGTGGAAATGATTTCCAAAAAATGGAGGAATAAAATATGAAGAATGAAGGATTGATTTACCGTATTTCAGGGCCTGTGGTTACTGCCATTGATATGAAAGCGGCAATGTACGATGTTGTCCGTGTTGGAACGGAAGGACTGATGGGAGAAGTAATTGAATTGCACGGCGACAAGGCCGTTATCCAAGTGTATGAAGATACATCTGGAATACGCCCTGGTGAAGTTGTAGTGAATACAGGCGAGACACTTTCTGTGTCCCTCGGCCCTGGTTTGCTAACTCAAATCTATGACGGAATTCAGAGACCACTTCCTACTCTTGAGAAAGAAATGGGAGTTTTCCTGACTCGTGGTGTCGATGCAGATGCGTTTGACCTAGAGAAGATTTGGACTTTTGAACCACAAGTTTCCGTTGGCGATACTGTCGTTGGTGGACAAGTCGTAGGACATGTTCAGGAAACCGATACCATCGTTCACAAGATTATGGTCGTTCCAGGAAAGGGCGGCGTAGTCAAGTCAATCGAATCTGGAGATTTCAATGTAACACAGACCATCTGTACCTTCGAAGATGGAAGTGAAATGCAGATGATGCAAGAATGGCCAGTTCGAACACCTCGACCTTACCAACAAAAATACCCACCAGTTATTCCTCTTGTAACTGGAATGCGTATTCTTGATTTCCTTTTCCCATTGGCAAAGGGTGGTGCAGCAGGAATTCCAGGACCATTTGGTTCTGGTAAGACTGTCACACAACAATCTCTAGCAAAGTATTCAGACGCACAACTCGTTGTTTACATCGGTTGTGGAGAGCGGGGAAATGAGATGACTGAAGTATTGGACGAGTTCCCTCATCTAATCGATCCTAACACTGGAAAGCCACTGATGGAAAGAACAGTAATGATTGCAAACACTTCAAACATGCCAGTAGCTGCACGTGAAGCATCTGTTTACACAGGAATCACAATTGCAGAGTACTACCGTGACATGGGTTACGATGTCGCTTTGATGGCAGACTCTACATCCCGCTGGGCTGAAGCAATGCGTGAGATTTCCTCTCGTCTTGAAGAAATGCCTGGTGAAGAAGGATACCCTGCATACCTATCAACTCGTATCGCTGAGTTTTACGAGCGTGCTGGAAGAGTTGAGACACTGAATGGAGAAGACGGTTCAATTACAGTTATTGGTGCTGTATCGCCACCTGGTGGAGATATTTCAGAACCTGTATCACAAGGTACACTTCGTATCGTTAAGGTATTCTGGGGTCTGGATGCTGGTCTTGCTCGTCAACGTCACTTCCCTGCGATTAACTGGCTGAATTCATATTCGCTGTACCCGCAAAGTCTTGACCAATGGTTCAGAGATAACATTGCACCGGATTTCCCTGAAATCCGTGTTGAACTATCTGGATTATTACAGATTGAATCCGAGTTACAAGAAATTGTACAACTTGTCGGTTCCGATGCACTTCCTGTCGACCAACAATTGACTCTTGAAGTCGCTCGTATGATTCGTGAATATTTCCTACAACAAAATGGATTCCACGACGTAGATGCATATTGTGATATCAATTTGCAATACAAGATGGCAAAAGCAATTCTTGCATTCCAAGAATCTGCTAAGTCCGCAATGGCATCAGGTGCTCAACTAGGGGACGTAGTTAACGTTCCTTCACGTTCTGACCTAATGCGTGGTCGTTTGAACAAAGGATATATCGATACTATTGATGACATGGTAAAAACCATGCTCGATGAAATAGCTGCTACCGTAGAGGAGAACTGAGGGGGAGTAATCATGACTGGAAAAGAATATAGAACAATTACAGACGTCAAGGGACCTCTAGTTTTCTTGAATAAGACAGAGCCTGTCGCCTTTGGTGAAATCGTATCACTACGATTATCCAATGGGACAATTAAGAACGGACAAGTACTCGATACATCTGATGATTTAGTTATCGTACAGGTATTCGAAGGAACTGCAAAAATCGACAGAGAATCAGGTGTTACCTTCATGGGAGATGTTTTCAAACTCCCGGTTTCGACTGATTTAATCGGTCGTATTCTTGACGGTGCAGGCCGCCCACGTGACGGTGGCCCAGATATTGTTGCAGAAGAGTCATCAGACATTATTGGTGCAGCGATCAATCCTTACAGCCGCCGTAGTCCGCACGATTTCATTCAAACTGGAATCTCAGCTATCGACTGTTGTACTTCATTGGTTCGTGGACAGAAGTTGCCAATTTTCTCAGCATCAGGTCTACCACACAATGATATCGCATTGCAAATTGCTCGTCAAGCAAAGTTAACTGCGTCTGACGAAGAATTCATTGTAGTATTCTGTGCTATGGGAATCACTGCTGAAGAATACAATTTCTTCCGTGCCGATCTTGAGAGAACTGGTGCGCTTGAAAGTGCGGTTTTATTCGTTAACTTAGCGGATGACCCTGCCGTTGAGCGAATTATTACACCGCGTCTTGCATTAACTGCAGCGGAGTACCTTGCTTTCGAGAAAGATTACCACGTACTGGTTATCTATACTGACATGACAAACTATTGTGATGCTCTGCGCCAAATTGGTGCAGCACGTGAAGAAGTTCCAGGACGTCGTGGATATCCTGGTTACATGTACACTGACTTAGCAATGCTTTACGAGCGAGCAGGATTAGTTAAAGGAAAGAAGGGTTCAATAACTCAATTCCCAATTCTAACCATGCCTGGTGACGATATTACTCACCCGATTCCTGACCTTTCAGGATATATTACTGAAGGCCAGATTGTTATCTCTCGAGAATTACACCAAGCAGGTATCTATCCGCCAATCAACGTTCTACCATCACTTTCCCGTCTAATGGGTTCGTGTATTGGGGAAAAGACCACTCGTGAAGATCACAAGTCGGTTTCTGACCAGATGTATGCAGCATATGCACAAGGCCGCGAACTACGTGGTCTAGTGGCAATTGTTGGTGAAGATGCACTAAACGAACGTGATAAGCAACTCCTAGAGTTCTCAGGCGTATTCGAAGACAAATTCCTTCGACAATCTCGTTATGAAGATCGTTCAATTGGAGAAACATTAGACCTATGCTGGACTTTGATGGCTGGTATTGATACCAAATATCTAGTTCGCCTAGACCAAAAATGGATTGACAAGTACCATCCGGACAACCGTGAGTGAGTTTACTATACCGAATAGAAGGAGTTGAAATTTATGGCACTTGACATAAAACCAACACGTAGTGAACTGATTAAACTTAAGGGGCGCATTAAGCAAACCAAGAACGGATACAAACTTCTCAAAATGAAGCGTGATGGTCTGTTTCACGAATTCCGTAAATTATTGGCTGAAATGATTGAGGCTAAGAGGGAACTTACCGACACATATCGTCTGGCAAAGCAGCGTATTGACTTGGCTAATGCTATTGAAGGCGGGCTCAAGGTTCGCTCAGCAGCAATTGCTAACTCTGCGGCTCCTGAGGTCGAAGTCGAACGCCGAAATATCATGGGCGTAGTTGTTCCTTCAGTTTCAGGTTCCAATTTGAAGCAGGCTTTCGGTGAGAGATCGATTGGTTTTACCGGTTCATCCCCATATATCGATGAAGCAGCTGACTCATTTGGTAATTTGATTGAGAGAATGGTAAAGGCCGCTGAGATGGAAGCGACTCTAAAGCGTCTACTGGCTGAGATTGAAGCTACTAAGAGGCGAGTAAATGCACTTGAGTTCAAGGTTATTCCTGAACTTGAAGAAGCACGTGTTTTCATTCAACTTCGTCTTGAAGAAATGGAGCGCGAAGAGACATTCCGTTTGAAGCGTTTCAAGAATAAGTGATTTAATTTATACCCGATTCATTCATTGAGGTTGGGTGTACCCCCAAGAATAGTGGGAGAATTTTCTATGTCGGAAGATGAAGTAATTTCTGCTCATAAAGTTTCATGGAATCAACGTGAGTTATTCCATAGAATTCTTTCGAGGCACTGTTACGTTATGGAAGACATAGGTGGTCGAACTCCTACTTACTTAGTTTCCGAAAAAGAAGACGAAGACATGCATGAAGTTCTTGAAACAATTAATCAACATTTGAAGGAATTAGGATACAGTGCCCGTCTTTACCCTGACGAACCGTGGATTCTACAACTGATCCCAGACCCTCGTAATCAGTGGCCATCGATGCGTTTTGTCATTTCAATGTGGATTATCTCATTATTGACAACAATCTATGCGGCTGAAAAGTGGATGAGTTCAGGGCGACCTTCTGGTGGTTGGTTTGTTGAAAACGCTTCACTAGATGCGCTTCTAGGATATTCGTTGCCAATTTTTGCAGTATTAGTTATCGCATCATTCACCCAAAAATGGGTTGCAGCAAAGAGCGGTGTACACCTTCCACATTTGTTTCCCCTACCGGGCCCCGGAATTATTTGGTGGCCGTTTGGAATCATTGGTTTCGCATCATTGCCCCGTAGTGATGCTAGGCTCTGGCCAGATCGTAGCTCAATGGGCAACTCTGCCTTGTCTGTCCCGCTAGTGATGATTATTCTTGGAATGATTCTCGCCCTCGTTGGTCTTGAATTAACTCCAGATGTGGTTCCATTAACCGCTTCACCGCTGGCGATTGAATTACCATTATTGCTGAATTTACTCGGACTGAATTTCGAAGGAGATTCGTTGCTGGTGCTCAAAACATCATGGGCGCATCCATTGACCCGTGCAGGCCTTACGTTGTCCTTTTTCGGATGGATTGCACTTCTTCCAATACCTACATTCCCAGGTGGAAGAATTTTAATCGCAAGGATGGGCATTCCAGAAGCAAGGTCTGGTTCAACACAAGTGATGTTGTTGCTGGTAGTTCTACTGTTTGCCTTCCTGTTTGGAGCATTTTCAGAATGGAGTCTATGGGTTCCAGTGGTTGCATTGTGTGCATCTCTACTGATTACTAAGGGAAGTGACCCTCGTCTGCCAATTGTATTGGATGACTTCAAGGGGTTACCTGACAAAGATCATAGGAGAATTGGAATGATATTATTCATGGCATTTATGTTTGCATTGCCCGCTCAGATTACATTCCACGAAGTAGATGATTGGGATCAAGACCTTTCTTGGAGTGTGGATGAACAAAATTTGGTAATTGAGGATGGGTGGTTCAATCAAACAATAGTTGTAAGCAATCCCTCACTTATTGCACAAGACTGGATTATAACCTTGCACGGTGGTTTATTTGGCAACAATATCTCATTATCTGTTCCCGATTGTGATTCAGGAACTAATAACGTCCCGGGCGACGGGACGAGCGGTCCTGGTTGTTTTGGAACCGTAAATCCGAGTGAAGAAGTCAAACTGCAATTCAACTTTGCATGGAATGAGAGTTGGAATACAACAGCGCTTGAATTTATTTGGAATATTGGCGATGAACTAATCATTCACAATGTGATTCCAGATCAAACCAATTATCCGGTTGGCGAGTGGCAATTTAATGGCGACTTAGATGATCCTAAAGCATGTATTGAATTACATGTTGGACAGACAGAATCACTCAACTTACCTCCAATATCTGATTACTCCACTTGGGATGATGTCAATACAACTGGAAACCTTACAGTGGAAAAAGGCCAATCTGAAATCTGTTTGGACAGCCTTTCTGGCGATGATATGGCTTGGCTTGATGGGCATATTTTTTATCTGGGAGATGCACCTTACAAAGCAGGATATAATTATCAGCGGTTTGTTACAATTCCAAGTGAAGGTGTTGATTTGACAACTGATAATTTAATGTTCAGTCAATCGATTTTGGCTCTAAACCATGTAGGGAACTGTTTGGGATTAGGCACACCCTCACCTCCACTAACCTCCGTTAATGAAACACGTAATTGGAATCTATCAATTATTCCATTGGCCGTCAATCAATTAGCTAATCAAAATGATACAATTACCCTCTATGCTCCAGTTGGCTCATCCATTGTAGATTGCGAACAGACTTTTACCCCGGTTAATTACTCAGTAATCGATGGTCCACCGCTAATTATAGGGCAAGGCGATAGTCGAACACAGCATTGGTTGGGATCTGTTGAAATTATTGATGACGAATTTGTAGTTGAAAACCCAACCTCAAATAATATTTCCTTGAATATTGAATTTGATGGAAATGGACCTCAATGGGACATTTCTAATGATATAGTGTTGGAATCTGGAATTATTACAACAGTTTCAGCAGTAGCTCCAACGACCGGTGTATCATTTTCGTGGTTTGAATTAAATGATGGCGAAACCATCCTCCACTTAGTTAATCACGAGGTGTGAGTATGAGGGTTGCAGTATTGGGCGCCGGTGCTATCGGCAGCCTAGTCGCAGCAAAGTTGGTAGTTTCTGGCTATGACGTGCTTGTGCATGCGCGAGGTGAGCATGGTGCCATGCTAGCAATTTCTGGTTTGGTAGTGAACGGACACCCCGAGTTGAGTATCGACTCAAAGGATTGGACAGTTAGTCTCGATGAAGTCGGAATTCATCCTTCGCTCAAAGATACCTGCGATCAAGTCATTATTACTAGCAAATCAAAAGACACTCGGAGGCTTGCTGAATTGGCTTCTTTTCTAACAAATGGGCCGGTTCTTTCACTACAAAATGGCCTTGGAAACTTGGAGATTTTAAAGGAAAATGTGTTTGAAAATGCTGCGGTTGGCGTTACTACAAATGCAGTAACTCGAATCAACCCCGGTTGCATTGAATGGGTGGGAAAAGGTAGCCTGATAGTAGGTGGACCCAAAGGAAAGGAATTTGAGGAAACGCTATCCTGTCTTAATGCATCATATGCTGAAGAAGTATCTTCGATATTATGGAATAAGTTACTGCTAAATGTTGCAATCAACCCACTGGCAGCAATTTGTGGAGTAAAAAATGGAGAATTGCGCAAAGAGCCTCTACTTTCTCAATCGGAATCAACAATGATAGAGGCAGCAAATATTGCACGTGCATTAGGAGTTTCAATCGACGAAGATCATCAGTTATTAGCAAAACTCCATTCAGTATTGGATTCTACATCTGAAAACCTGTGCTCGATGTTGGTAGATGTCAAAGCAGGAAGAGAGACTGAAATCGATATGTTATGTGGGCAGGTCGTTTCCCGAGGTGAATCACTTGGTATCCCAACACCGCTTAATGGCATGCTCCTTTCACAGATAAAAGCCCTCAAATGAGGTCTTTGTTATAGTGGAGTCCACGATTTTCAGTTCTTCTAATCGCATCTTCGGTGATATGGGTCGCTACAAGAATCAAATTTCGAAGTTCTACCAATTCTCTAGAAGGTAGACTTTTTGTCCAGATTAGATCAACTTCTATCGAAAGTAATTCAAGCATCCTCTTAGCCCTTTGGAGCCGACTAAAATTCCTGACAATTCCTACATCGTCAGTCATCGTTTTCCTCAGTGTTTCTAAATCTCTAACCAAGGGGGCGTGTTCTTCCAGTTTGGTCATACCCTCTGCTCTCCATGAAGGAACGTCCTCGAGGTTATTATTTGGTCTAGCAATAAAGTGGTCAGCAGCACGGTTTGCAAAAACAACCGCTTCCAGTAAACTGTTTGAAGCTAGTCGGTTTGCACCATGCATTCCAGTACAAGCAACTTCACCAATACCATATAGCCCCGGAATTTCATTTCCATTTTCCATCAATACTTTTCCATCGATATCCACAGATAGTCCGCCAACCATGTAGTGTGCAGCCGGAGCAACCGGTAGCGGGTCGACACCTAGGGATAATCCGTATTCATTCAATTTAGATTCGATATTTGGAAAGTGATTATGCAATTTGGTCTTGTCTAGGTGGTCTGTGACTAACCAAACATTATCTGCACCAGTTACTTTCATTCTTTGGTCACAAGCACGTGCCACAACATCTCTTGTTGCAAGGCTACCATGATGGGAAGATTTTAGGGTAAATGAATATTTTTCAGGCTGTTCATGCCCCGCTCTATATTTAATCAGGCCTTCATTGTCAAGGAGCACTCCGCCCTCTCCCCTTAGTGCTTCGGTAATCAAAAATGGTTTGTCATTACCTGCCATCAAAGCAGTTGGATGGAATTGGAAGTATGCCATATCTTTGCTGGCTGCACCTGCTCGAACAGCCATTGCTAAACCATCTCCGCTAGCAACGGATGGGTTGGTTGTTCTTTCCCAAAGTAGACCGCATCCACCTGTTGCAATAAGTACAGCATCCGCAGAAATAGCATTCATATTTCCGGTGCCTAAATCTAGGCACCATATCCCCTTTATTCCGTCTTCAGGATTACCATGTGTTCTTTGAATAAGGTCTACTCCCAATGTGTGAGGACGCAAACTGATATTATCACTTGAGTCTACAGCATTTGTAAGTGCTCTTTCAATTTCAGCACCGGTTGCATCCTTTGCATGTAAAATCCGTCTAGTAGAGTGGCCACCTTCTTTTACGAGATGAAATTCAGTGCCATCTTTTTCGAAATCAACACCGATGGAAAGTAAATCTCGAATTCGATCTCCTGCTTCTTCTACGACGCATCTAACAACCTCTTCGTCGCAAACTCCATCTCCGCAAGCTAAGGTGTCATTGATGTGAGCAGCCATCCCTTCGCCATCAGTCTTGTCGAGAATTCCTGCAATCCCTCCTTGTGCCCAATTCGTTGAGGAATCTTCAGGCCTTTGTTTAGTGATAATTATGACTTCATGGCCAGCCTTATCAAGTCGCAGTGCAGCAAATAGGCCTGCAATTCCACTGCCAATGATGACGACTCTTGACATGATAGCCGGTTTGGCCGTGGAGCCTTACACATTCAAATGTGACCCATGAAAAGGTGCGGCATCAATAAGGAGTTGGCCATACTCACGCTAAATATGGGCCTAATCAAGAAGTTGGCAGCAATCATTGGTTTGGCCCTGATTGCAATTTCTGTTGCCAATGTTGAATTCGGGGCGCTGATGAACCTAGACCCTCCACAGAAGTTGATTCTTGCAAGGTTAGCCGACCCAGGGTGTAATGCTGATGAAATACAGAAAGATTTGGATTCAGGGGACCTGAACGAATGCGTTACCACCCCTGGCGTGTGGGATGCACCTGATCTATTGTTAGCTCTCGAAGGATGTGTAATGTTCCTAACTTCTTTCATGAGATGGCCGCGTAAGGGCCGCTGGGCTGTCCGAATCAGACGTGCTTCAATTGTTGCAGGAGCGTTGCTTTGTGGCGTTGCTCTAGCAGACCGTTTCGATTTACTGCCGGGGGCCTCTTCTGAAGATTTGGCTGCATTGCTACCATTCCCCGCGCCTCCAATCGCTGTCCAAATCGGCGTATTTGCGATTGGAGTATTCCTTCTAAGAGGGCCTAAATATAGAGTCAATTACAAAAAGCAAAAAGAATCAGCTGACAGTAAAAGAGATCGTCAAATCCACGAGATAGATCTAGCCTACAAGAAGGGTGGAAATCTTGGTTCATTAGGCAAAGCAGGAAGCAAAAAAGGACTTTCACGCTACACGACTGTTCGCGATTTATGGGGTCATCAAGGACTTTCTGAATACGAGGACGAATTCGAAAGCGGTTTGCGCGATAGTTTCACTGGAAGTATGGGCAAAACTTGCCATCTTTGTAGTGGAGAAGGCTGCCGCGGATGTAACAATGGCGTAGTTACGTCCTGAAGGTTGGACACGGCTACAATCTGCTTCTCTCAGAAACAGCCCCTCGCGAGAGTGAATCGCGTAACCTTCAAGACCCCCCTCGTGCCCTTGGGGTGATGAGGTCAAGGTTTCAAAGCCTTGATTGAGAGGGAAAGGGATGTATCTAAAATTATTAGAAGTTGAAAACTTCAAATCATTCAAGGGCGAAGCCGTGATTCCATTTGACCGTGGATTCACTGCAATTACAGGGCCGAATGGTTCGGGTAAATCCAATTGTGGGGACGCGGTTCAATTCGTCTTAGGTGCCCGTTCTGCAAAGGTATTACGTGCCCAAAACTCCAAAGATCTCATCTTCAATGGCGGTAAGTCTAACAGGCCAGCAAGAAATGCAAAAGTCACTCTTGTATTCGCCAATCCTACCCTCTCCAATGGGCGAAGAAGATTGCCACTTGATATGGATGAAGTTCGAATGACACGTGAAGTTAGGCTGACTGCTTCGAATAATACAGTTTCAACTTATCTTTTGAACGGCGAAGAAAGTAACCAGAAATCATTTCATCGCATACTGGGTCATGCAAACGCTCGACCTGACGGGTACAATATCGTCTTACAAGGCGATGTAACTCGCCTTTCCAGTATGACTGCAATAGAGCGTCGAAAAGTATTGGATTCAGTCGCAGGCGTTACTTCCTATGATGATGAAATTCGTAAGGCCGACCGTCAAAAAGGGCAAGTTGAAGATTTCATAGAGCGCATATCTCTTGTGGAAGATGAACAGAAAGCCCGTTTGAGTACCCTTGGCAAGGAAAAAGCAGTCGCTGAAAAGGCTAAAGAAACTAAAGAACAATTCGATTCTGCCAATATTATTCTCCAGCAATCACGCCATATGACTGCAAAAGCAGAAATAAAGTATCATTCCGATGAGCGAGCCAGGTATCTTTCAGAGGCAGCAAATCTAGATTTGTCTGTGAAAGAAGCTGAAAAGGTATTACTTGGATTAGATGACCGTATCGGTGATTTGGAAACTCAAATTTCAGAAGCGATGGGCGGAGACAAAGGAGGGCTCAATCATGAGATTGGACAGTTACAGGTTTCTATCGCCCTCAAGGAAGACCATCTTGTAGATGCTGAAAGTGCAGATTCAGAAGACAAAGTAACTCTTGAAGGCTTGGAAGAGCATATAACAACTGCAAAAACAGATTTAGATAGCCACGAGTCAAATCTAATTTCTGCTAAAGAATCACTTGCTGCTAGCAAACTCGCTTTTGAGGCGACCGAGGCCATAGAGGCCGAAATCCGAGAATCTTTGGAGAATTCAGGTGAAGCAACAGCATCTCTTTCCCGTGCGCTTTCGAAAGCAAACGAGCATCTCGAGCTATGCCGTGAGGCGGTTCAAAATGCACGTCTAGAAGCCGATAAAGTGGCAAACCAGGCAGAAATGATTGCAGAGCAATTATCTGCAGCCGAAGAAGCGGTGGATGATGCTAGCCTTGCACATGACGATTTAGAACTACAAGCAGAAGAGTTAGGAGGTGCCAATCCTGAGAATGACCGAACTGCTCTTGCCACTGAATTACGCAATGCGCAAACTGCAGAAGGGCGACTTATCGATGAATCATCTGCAGTTGACAAAAGACTGCAAGATGCAGAACGCCGCCTCTCTTCAGCCAGAATAGAACTCGATAAGAGGTCAGGTAGCAATGGAATGGCACCTGGTGCAGCGGCAGTAATGGCAGCAAGAGATCGTGGAGAGTTGAAAGGGATAATTGGCACAATTAGTGAATTGTGTGCTCCAAAGGATTCAGCACATGCAGAGGCTCTTGCTACTGCAGTCGGCGGCGGAATGAACTCTGTCGTAGTCGAAAGTGACCAAGTGGCAGCCGAAGCAATGGCTCTTCTAAAGAGTAGAAAATTAGGCCGTGCAACATTCTTACCTCTCAACAAAATGCAGGCGAATCGTTCATCTGGTAAGGCGGCTATGATCGTTCGAAAACCAGGCGTCATGGGATTTGCTCACGAATTGTTGGATTACGACCCTCGAATTGCTACAGCGGTGGCATATGCCCTGCGTAATACCCTCGTTGTCGATAATATTGGTACCGCTCGTAGATTGATGGGTGGTGTTCGATTGGTGACCCTTGGTGGGGAAATTACTGAACCTGGTGGTGCAATGATCGGTGGAAGCAAGCAGAAGATGAAGGCAGGCTTTGGCGGAAAGATTCACGGAGCAAGTGAAGTTGAAAAGCTGGTAAGCGAAGTAGAACGACTTTCGTTAATGGCACAAACCGTTGCTGGGGCACTTCGTGAAGCACGTACACGCCAGAATGAAATCCGAATTAAATTAAATTCTCTTGCAGAAGATGACCAATTGATTAAGGTAAATACACTAAAGGCAGAATTAGAATTAGCCGCTAAATCCCTGACAAAGGCCCGAGGCATAGCAACTCAACTTCAAAACCGTCTTGCTAATTTAGAGTCGGAACATGTCGGCAAAGTGGCCCTACTAGAGGATACTAAACAAAAACTCATCGAAGCGGAAGCAGCAAGAGATGCTGCGAATGAAGACCTCAGAGAATCCAGTCCTGAAGGTATACGCCAACGGCTACTAGATGCTCAAACAGGCAGAGTAGAAGCCGAGGGTGCAGCAAACAAGGCTCAAGTCACTCTAGATAGTGGCAAAGAAAAGAGTGAATTATTGTCACAACGTCTCGACTCTTTGACTTCGAGAGCAGATGAAATCCAAGCCGGAATGGCAGGTCGCGAAAAAGCGGTTAATGAATGGAATGAATCACTGATTGGTGAAAAGAAGATACTTGATGAAAAACAAGCAGAACGCTCCTCACTTCTAGAAGAACACGAAGGCCTTGAAACTGAGAGAAAGGAATTAGTCGAAGAAAGAGCAGAGGTTAGAGCCAATGCTAATCAGAAGGCAACATCAGCAATCAATAGCCGTTCATTGGCAGAGGAACTAACGTTGAGTATAGCGGTTAGAGAGAATAGTTTGGCAGATTTACTTGTGGAAATGGCAGATGAATCAATCCCAGTTGCTGAAGAAGATGTAGATTTACCAAATGTCGGAGATGCTCAAAAGAGCGTCAACGAATTGCGAAGGAAATTAGACCGCTTTGGAGATTTCAATATGCTTGCAATCGAACAATATGATGCTTGTAAGCAACGTCTTGATGAGATGAAAGGCGATTTCAAGGTACTACAAGAAAGGCGAAAGCGTCTTATCGATATTACTGATAAGTTAGAGAATCAGAGGAAGACACGCCTATTGGCTACTTTGAAAGAAGTCAATGAGAATTTCAAAGTCGTATACAACCGTCTCTCCAATGGCGGACGTGGCGAGTTGTTCCTTGAGAATCCTGAAGAGCCATTCAAGGGTGGTTTGGACATGTGGGCGCAGCCACGTGGTAAGTCGAATAAATCAAGGTTACAAGGACTGTCAGGTGGTGAAAAATCGATGGCTTCATTGTCATTGATTTTCGCAATACAGGACCATGACCCTAGTCCATTCTACTACTTTGATGAAGTTGACCAAAACCTCGATGTTCCGAATTCCAAATTAATCGCTACTGAGTGTAGAAACCGAAGCGAAGCAGCACAATTCATCATGGTTACTCTACGAAAGGTTTCCTTAGAATTAGCAGATCACCATATTGGTATTACACATGGTGGCGATGGATGTTCAAGAAGAATCGTTGATTTCAACCGTGAACGTGCTATTGAATTAGGGGCCCAAGCAGAGAAAGAAGCAACTACTGCTGCTGATAAGAATCATTCACGCATTGAAGAGGCAAGAATCATTGATGCTGAAATGCCAGAGGTTCCAGAAGCATTACCTGCTCCTAAGAGTTTGGGTGGGCTACTCAATCACATTGATGAAGACGATGAAACTGAAGAAAACGGCTTTGAAGCACTTAGTGAAAGAGCTGATGAACTATCTGGTGAAATTGAAGAGCGTCAAAGGCTAGTTTCCGAATTATTAGCTGAAGGCGAAGAAGCGGATGCAGAAGAGGAAGAGACTGAGGCTGAAACGGAGGTTTGAGGATGCAGCAAGCGGTTTTAGACGACTGGTTTCTTCGCCAGGATATTCTCGATCAATTGATGAGACAGGAAGAAGAAGCAAGTGAGGCTGAACGCTATGCTGACCGAATTATACGCATTGCCCAGGAAGATAGCGCTGAGCACCAAGTATTGACTGATCCATTTGACAGATCTGTTGCACTCGTACTCTCGTTGGTCAAAGAAGAAGGCATGGACCCTTGGAATATCGATTTATCAGCATTTCTTAAATTGTTCACTATACGGGTTCGTAAAGAAGCCTCAGGTCTTGATTTACCAGCTTGTGGGCGCTTGATTAGGATGTCCTGGGAGGTCCTCACACAACAGGCATCTACTCTATTCGATAGAGTAATTGCACTCGACCTCGAAGTGGATGATGAACTAATGGACTTCGGTTGGGAAGCGGAATATGATGACTCCGAGTTCATTTTCACAACATCTGTTCTCGAAGGAAGTGCTGATCAAGTTCTTCCTTCATTCTTTGGTGAGAGAATAAGGCGTGATGAAGGCAGACCATCTACTCTTGGTGAATTGTTGTCGGCATTGAAAGATGCTTGTGATGAGGCAGAGATACTCAAAGCGAAAGAAGAATACCGACGTAATCATGCTGATGAACTAAAGAATATGCTTGCTAATGTTGGCTCAAGGATGCATAAAGAAGACATGGAAGGCGATATTAAGCGCTGCTGGGATGCAATGAGGCGCGTTACTAAGTCTAGAGGCGAGGCAAAGGTTCCAGTTGCTGATGTCACTAACGAACTGAGAAGTATCCTGCAAGACACATTTGGAGAAATTCCCGAAGGTTATGATATGGAATCAAAAATCACATCATTCGTTGCAGGTTTATTCCTTACGCACCGTGGTTTTGCATGGATAAGTCAAGAGGGTCCTGAAGACCCTATTATGCTTGAAGATAGGTGGCCCGATGCAGATACTTTCGAGAATGTTACAATTTTAGCAGACAAATTGATGGCGGATGATTCTGAATCTATAAAGGAAGATGAAACAGAATCCATGCGTCATGCGGCACGACTTGCGGAACGTGCTCGAATTGCGCTTGAAGAAGAGGAAAGGGCCAAACTAGAAAAAGAGTCGATGTCAGATAATCCTGCCGATTGGTTGGTGGAGTAAGGAGTTGTTTACATGTCGGAAATACCATTGGGGACGCTATTGGAGGCCACCTTATTCAGTGCCGGTAGATCGTTAGATATTACCGAACTATCAGAAACCCTAGGGTACGAAGAAGAAGAAATCTCTGAATCGCTAATTGCCCTTCAATCTTCAATTAAGCGACGGAGAGGTGGTGGACTTCAGGTTGTACAAATCAGTGGGAAATGGGCAATGGAAGTCAAACCAATTATCGCTGACCATTTGCCTAAGGAGACCAAATCCGAACTACCTCCTAAACTTCTAAAGGCTGCAGCATTGATTGCTTACCATCAACCAATGCCACAATCTCGTTTGGTTGAATTGCTTGGGCAAAGAGCGTATGATCACATCAGAGAGTTGGCTCAGGCAGGTCTTGTAGGTCGAAGACGTGATGGAAATACTCGTCGCCTAACCACAACAAGGCGCTTCTCTGAGATGTTTGGCTGTCCACATACCGATCGTAAAAAAGTCAGAGCCTGGTTTAGAGACATGGTTGTTTCATCAGGTATGCTTGATGGTATGGAGAGCAAACTTGCTTTGAGGGATGAAGCCGATTCAGATGGTGGAATGCAGACCACGCTAGAAATCGGTGAAGATGAGTGATTAAGAATTGCGAATCGCTTCAAGAGTATCTTTGACGAGTTGTTGTGTAACTGGTCCACTTTGTGTATTGACAATATCTGCGACTTTTTCAATCTCGTCACCAAGGGCGCCAGCACTAACTGCCATATTTCTCGCATGTAATTTCATGTGGCCTGCCTGAATCCCACTGGTTGCTAATGCACGCATTGCCCCTAGATTCTGTGCAAGGCCTGCTGCGGCGATGATTCCGGCTAATTCTTGTGCTGATTCAACTCCTAGTATTGCTAAATTAGCTCTAGCAGCAGGATGGACTTTGGAAGCCCCGCCTACGATTCCAACAGCCATAGGAGTCTCAATTCGACCTACTAGGTTGCCACTCTCATCTCTATGCCAGCGAGTCATTGAAGAGTAAGTGCCGGTTTCAACAGCAGCCCATGCGTGACATCCTGCTTCGATTGCACGCCAATCTTGCCCACAGGCCAAGGCAACGGCACTAATCGCATTCATTACGCCCTTGTTGTGGGTTGCTGCCCTGTAAGGGTCGGCCATGGCGAAATGGTGTGCTTCAAGGATTCCAGTGATAACTTTACTTCCATTCTCTCTGGTACCGTCATCTGAAATCTCCTCAGGAGTAAATATGGCCTTAACCCGGGCTAGGCGCTGAGATGCTAGATTTGACAAAATACGGAGGTGCACCCTACCGCCTGTAATCTCCTCAACTTTGTCACTGACCAATTCTGCCATTGTATTGACTGCATTTGCGCCCATAGCATCCCTCGTATCTATGAGTAAATGGATAATTAGCATCCGACCAGACATGGTATCTATGCTACGCACCTGGATATCTTTACATCCACCTCCCAGTTTAATCATGGTCGATGGGAGTGAATTACACATTGCCATCAACTCATATTTAGCAGTCAATATGGCTTCTCCTGCTGCTTCTGTGTCATCTAGGCCTAAGACCTGGATTTGAGAAATCATAACTGGATTATCAGTATCGGTCTTAAATCCACCATTAGTAAGGCAACGCTTGGCCATATTGCTGGCAGCTGCAACAACACTTGACTCCTCTACGCAGAAAGGAATGAGGTACTGTGAGCCATCAATCATGAAATTAGTTGCAATGCCAACGGGTAATGACATTGTGCCGATTACATTCTCGATCATGCGATTTGCAGAATCTTCGTTCAATTCACCATATTTTGAGAAGACCTCTGCCTCTTCTGGTGAAAGATTCGCTAATTGGGCGACCTTTGCTCTTCTTTCCTCTACAGAGAGTTTGAAGAAGCCCGAAAGTCGGCTGTTTTCAACTGGCATAGTGCATGCGCCCCGGATTGTAGGGGGTGGCGTCTACTTGATGAAGAAACCGACGAATTAACGCTTCAACTAACGCGTTAACTATGCGTTAACTATGTGTTATTGAGGCATAATTAAGTCCCGTGGTATTTATTTCAACGCGTCTTAACGGGCCTCTCCTTGGCCTCAATTGAGTGAAACATCATATACCCGGTTAATTCAACTCCGAATATGAGTGAAGACCATCCAATACTTGGAATACCAGCCCTAAGGGGTAACCCCTTCCAAGCTAAACCCTTGGAAAGGGGACAATCCAACTTGTTAGTTGGCCGTGATCAAGTAAGTGCGAATTGGGTCCGCTACCTGAAAGCCCGATATCCACGCAAAGTCTTGCTTATTGGCGAAAGAGGCACTGGAAAAACTTCCTTGATGCGTTGTGTATCCGAAGAAGCGGGAAAACACGTCCACCTCGACATGTTTCCAACCTCGGAACACGCCCAAAGAGTACTGCATGAGGTTCACGGTTCACTCATTGGGTTTGATATCCCTGCTAATGTACAAGAATTAGTTTCGCGTTTAGTCAAATTCACTGAAGAAATCGAAGGACCACTGCCTTTAATTTCACTCGACTACTCTAATGCTGATGGAAAAACTCTTGCTGAAGTTTGCTCTAACCTTATCGCTCCATTAGAGAGACTCAATGCCATGGTTGTAGTCGTGTTGTCAATTGAACAACGTGCCCAGTGGCCCGAATCGTTGGTTAATAGATTCGATAGTTTCGAGATAATCAAGCCTCTTGAAAAGAGCGAAGTCAAAGCATTGTGTGATGCTAGGATGGCTAGTGCATCAAAAGTCGGGTGGGAATTAAATGAAATTTCTCTCGATTATGTATTCGATAAAACAAACGGCATGCCGTCGAAAGTAATGCGAGTAATGCGAGATTTGGTCGATGAAGAGAGAGCAAATCCACGGGAAATAAAGTTCGAACAACCTCCTAAGGAAGTTATCGAATCGCCAGTACTTGAATCGGCCGATACCTATGTGGAAGAAACAGTGAGTGAACCGGATGTCTCAATAGATTTCGACCTAGACCTTGAAGAGTTAGCAAAAGAGCCCGTTAGAGACGTATATCCTGCACCTTTGCCCTCGATGGGCGGTCTTGGAGGTCTAGCGGCTAGAAACAGGGTAAACAAGCAAGAAAACCCACCTTTTGACAAGAAAGCAGTACAGAGTGCACCCCCCGAGCCGGAAAACGTTGATGCCAACAGCCTATGGGTTGCAGATAGTCCAGAGGCTGTGCTGATTAGCGAGCCTATTGTTGAAGAAGAATATGAAGCGGAAGCAGACTACTATCCGGAAGAAGAAATCATTTCTAGCGAACCTAGAATCGAGTACAAAGGTGAAGTCGAAGGTCTACTTGGTCAACTAATGAACGCATTAAAAGTCCCTCAGGGGGTTGGGCTAGCAGATCTATTGGCAGCAATCAGACGTCCAGTCATTGGGCAGAAAGAAAGCAACCCCTTGGATATTCAAACGCTGAGAAACCTTTCTCATGGCGAAGCAGTCCTAATCGAAGTTGGATCCGATAGGGAATTTTCTCCATCCGATTCCCGGCTCCAGGATAAATTGAATATTCGGAGACCCCGCATGTCACAGATGTGCAACCGCCTCTATAGAGCCGGAATAATGTCTGTACAACAAAAAGGCAGGACTAGAATGTTCAAATTAACCAATGATGCTAGGGCCCAATTAGTGGCATGGGGAATGATGGAGGCGGTCGTATGAGTTGGGCAGTGTCACGTTCTTGGCAAGCGCCAAATGCCATTTCAACCGCTTGTAATGTAGGAGGCGGTCTTCTTGTATCGTCGGGATTAGATTTGATCTTACTCGATGAGGAGTTCAATCAACGTTGGCGCCGTTCTTTGCCTTTCAGAGTCCATGCAGCAGCTCATGATTCTGGCAGAATCGGCGTACTTAGCGGACATGGTTTCCAATTAATCCGGGCTAGTGATGGTACACAAATCGGTGAAGGACGTTCTACAACTGGCGGATTTAGTGATATCTTGCCTCGCCCAGGGGGCGGATGGATTCTATCATGCCGGCAGGGGCAAATCCACATTTTCAATCAAGAAGGTAGAGGGCTAAAACGTCTCGCAGTAGGCGGTCTAAGGCGCCTTGTAGGTTGGTTTGACCGTGAACATCTGATGTGGCAAGATGAAGATGGAAAATTACGCTGTGCAAAGTTAGCTAACGAAGACTCACAACGATTACTCGAAGATAGAGTGTGGTCTTGGGTAAGCCGTATGTCAGGTGGCAAGATATTGTTACAGTCAGCAGATGGGATGCTGTGGGAAGGTTCTCCTCACCCGTATGGCTGGGATAATCTCGAAACCATAGACACGCGTTCCCTTGAACCATTATCTTCTCATCGAGCGGGAGATGGATGGTGGGTTCTATCCATTGAGGGTAGCCTCCATTGCATGACGGAAGAGGTATTCATCGAATCAACTAATTCCAACTTGGGCGATTTCTTGATCGGCCTCGCTGCAGATACAATGGCCAGCATTAGGAGAGATGGCCTGGTAAGGCTTTGGCAGTCACCTGAACTTTCACAATTACGAAGAGTCGAGTTGCAAAAGATGGTTGCAGAAGCGAAGGTTGCAAGCGATTGGGATGAAAGAAAGAATATTTTCAAGAGAGCATGTGATGCTGAAAATGAAGGTAGAATT
>JABIGM010000001.1 GCA_018650165.1 Methanobacteriota archaeon | reverse complement strand
GACTGGTAAAGAGAAAATCTCTCTTACATCTCCCATAATTTCGGCTTGTTTTACTGTATCAATTCCCAGTTCACCTTCTAGGTCTTGGTCCATCTCAATGAAATCTTCAGGATAGCCTGTATGTTTGACTACAACGCCGATCAACTTAGGCTTGACATCACTACTATCTGCTGTAACTGTAACAGCAACAGGTGTTGCAACCGGTTGTGGTGTTGGAACTTCGATAGGTGCTGTAACTATTTTAGGAACTGGCGTTGGTTCAGGTTTCGTTTCAACAACAATTGGGGCTGGTACTGCAGAATACTCGGAAGCATTGGCGTATTCTTCACCTTGGATGCCTCCGTGAAGATTATTTTCTCCGTCAACATATGCGACCAACTTGTTTTGTAAAACACGTAACTCTAGATTTGACGTTCCTGCTAAGGACTGATTCCAAGTTAGTAATTTTTGTTTGTCAATTCTGTCACCGGAGTAATCACATTTACGTACAAGCGATAGTCCGATTTGGCTACCAAATCCGGCAGCAAATCGCATTCCGTACCTTAAATTAGGATATGCTTGACCCTTTGATAAATTTAGATTACCAAGTTCAGGGTCAACCTCTTTGTGGTTCGCAATTGGTGGAATCCGTCCCGTCATTAACCCATAGAACATAGATGCATCTTCGATACCTACTCCCATTGGATGTCCAGTGAAACCTTTGGTATTTGCAATTACAATGGAATCTGTACTTTGGCCGAAGGTATCTCGAAGAGCTTTGACCTCGGCTTGAGCGGAGCCTCCTCGTGCAGGAGTAAATGTTTCATGAGAGAAAAACACGGTGTCTGGCGCCATTACATGGCGGTCAAGATTCCACTTAACTTCCATCTCTTCGATGAATTGATTGACGGTTGTGGCTACATGCTCAACATCTAGACGCGTTCCATGGAATGCAGAGTTTGCAACCTTTGTCCCAAGTAATTCTGCAATAGGCTGGACTCCTCTCGCATCGGATTGTGATTTCTTTTCAATAACGAATGCGGCTGCGCCCATTCCTAAAATCAAACCATTTCTTCTACGGTCGAATGGTAATGCGGTTTCTTCGATTACATTGTTGGTTGCTGCTGCACCGCTTGCAGCAAAACCAGAGCCAATCCATTCCCATAAATCGTCTCCAGTTACATCATCTGCAGAAATTATTACCACGCGGTCACATCTATCGGTTGCAAGCCAATCTTCCGCTACGCCAAATGCAGCAGTAGCTGAAGCGCATGCTAGATTGATTGTAGTGTTGGGGCCACGGATACCAACATGTTGAGCGAATTGTGAATGGCCCATGTTCAATATTTGGAATAGATAGCGACGATCAAATCGTCCCTCACCGTCATCACCATCGACCTTAGCATGCTTTGCAGCCATTTGATGGCCTGCGAAACAAGATGCGAATACAATTCCAGTCCTATCTCGGTAACTCGATGGCATTTGCCAAGAGCGAATTAGACGTAATCCGCCCTTACCAACTTGTTCAACTGGCATCAATGGAATTCCTGCATCTTTCAGAGCGATTAGCCCCGCTGCACAAGCAAGTTGTGTACTTATGTCCCAAGCGGCAGCAATCTTAGCATCAATTCCAAATTCATCAGTTGGATCAAACGCACCTTTTATTCCGGCAAGTTGGGGAATATCTCCGAATTCTTTTGCAGATTCCATTCCAACACTGCCGTCACGGCCTTTGATTAGACGAACAATATTTTTGTCAAGCAAACGTTGTTTGTAGTCATCAGTAACTTCGCTGATACAGGTTTCTCCTCGAACTAACTTCTCAAAATTACCCGTATCAAAGACTCTTTCGCCGCCGGGTAGGCCAAGGGAAATTCCAGTTATCACAAATGGGTCTTCACCACGATTATCTTGCGTTGTTATCTGTGTACGACTCTCTTGTATCAAAGCATCCGTAATCCATCTAGTGATGTCACCAGGAGTTTTTGCAATGGTAATGTCCCACTCAGGGTCTGTACTACATCGGGTATGAACAGATGAAATCACCGTTTGGATTTGAGCATCGCTCATACCCAATACTGCGCGCATATCCACATTCCCTTGGCAAAATTTCGAAGGATATCCGGTCTGTGCTGAAATCAAATCTCCAACCAAATTTTTCTTTGCCAAATCGGGGTCCACATAGGTTTCTGTAGATTGAACAATTGTAGTCGTAACTGCTACCCCGCCTTTAGATGGCAGAGGGCGACTTCGTTCCTTGAGAGAAGTTGCTGGTTGTGAAATTCTATCTCGTGATTCAATTGGCCCTGCGCGGAATGCATCTGTTAGGCGTGGGCTATTTCGGTCCGGCCATTGCGGGACTCTCCCTGCAAGTGCCATGGTTCCTAAAGCAGAAAGGAACGTTGCAATTCCGCCCGCTTTTGGGTGATTTGACATAACTGGGAGTGCAGGCCTACCTTCGAGAATTTGTGAAGCGAATACAGTCAGTGCCCGTTTCGGTCCAACTTCAACGAACATTCTTGCGCCTGCATCATACATTGTATTGATTTGAGTAGTCCATTCGACGCTGGATGCCATCTGAGGGGCGAGTTTTGAAAGAATTGCAACTTTCGAATCACTGCCGTCATCCATTGGATACCATCCTCCATCAACGTTGCTAGTTAGGGGGATTTTTGGCCATCCGATTTCCAAACTTTCGAGGAATTTACGTAATGGCACGTTTGCTGGAGCAACGATTCTAGAATGGAATGCATGACTTGTTGCCAATGCCACACATTGGAATCCTTCGGTTTCAAAACGGGACATCGCTGCTTTGACGGGTCCGGTTTCTCCTGCAATTACAGTCATCCGAGGGGAGTTCTTGTTTGCAGCAATGACATACCCGTCGATTTCTTCAAGAATTTGCGCAATATGCTCGTAAGGAGCAGTCACGCTTGCCATCAGGCCCTTATCGTCAATTTGAACACTACCCATTTCAGTTCCGCGGGCTGCTGCTGCACGAAGTGCACCGTCCATATTGAGGATTCCAGCGCTCATTAGTGCAGCATATTCGCCCAAACTGTGCCCAGCAACCATGTCAGGTTTGTGCCCATGCGCATTGAATGCTGCTTCGATTGCAAGATCGGCGGTTAGCATAGCAGGTTGCGTATATTCAGTCTGTTTCAGTTTGTGTTCTGCTTCGACACTTTCTTCTTTGGTAAGATTGGAACGTAATACGAACGATGAGAGGGATTCTCCATCAAGAACATCGACCATTGTGACATCGGCTTTGTTCCAGACATCAACTACACCGGAATATCTCCTGTGCAAATCCATAGTCATACCAACATATTGGCTGCCTTGTCCGGGATACATGTGTGCTACTTTAGCATTGGAAGGTAATGCTGGCTCATCACTAATCTGAATTCCCTGACTCGCCAAGAATCCCCACTTGGCTTTGTCTTCTATTGAATTAGTTGCAAGTTCTTTGCGCTTGTTGAATTCAGCCCAACTTGTTGCCGAAATTGCCATTCTTACGGAATCGCTTGTCTCAAATGACCAATTTTCTGACAAAGTAAAGGAAAGACGAATGCCATTTGGGTCTTCATCAAATGTTGTGCTGCTAAATGAGATTGTACTTAATTTCGATTTTACAGATTCAATCGTATCCCCAGATAAAAGTAATAATCCACCTTCTACATCTTTCAATTCCTCATGAGTGAGTGATGCCTCAGCGCTAGAACTTGATTCGATTCCGGCATATGCTTCCCATCTTCCATCCCAGTGTGACACGAGTTTTGCATGGTACTGAGGGTCGAAGCCTTCGATTGCTACGTGGAAATTGGTGCCGCCGAAACCAAATGCTGAGACTCCGGCTCGGCGTGGGTTTGTTTCTGGTTCAGGCCAATCGCGCGCCTCAGTCGGTACGAAGAACGGAATTTGATTCCATTCTACAGTTGGATTAGGAGTCTCAAAACCAGCACTTGGCGGAATTGTTCTGTGATATACGGCATTGCATGCTTTCATGATTCCAGCAATTCCTGCTGCTGCTTTCAAATGCCCAATTTGGCTCTTCACCGAACCGACTGCAATATGATCGCCTCCATCTAATCCAGTCCACAGTAAAGATAGCGTCGATAATTCAGTAGCATCTCCAACTTTGGTAGAGGTCCCATGTGCTTCGACTAATTCAACCGATGATGGCGAATACCCTGCCTGTGAATATGCGCGACTAACAGCTTGGACTTGCCCACGTTGGCTTGGAGCAGTGATGCCTTTACCTCGCCCATCTGAAGAACCACCTACGCCACGAACAACCGCCTTGACATCATCTCCGTCTCGAATTGCATCTGATAATCTCTTCAGAAGAAGAACACCGGCGCCTTCACCCATGACGAACCCATTTGCTCTCGCATCGAATGGAGTGGAATGTGATGGAGAAAGTGCACCAATGGCGCTAAACTTTGCATAAGTCGGAGCCTCCATGCATCGGTCGGTTGCACCAGCAAGCATTGTGTCGACTTGTCTGGTTTGAAGTAGACGGCAGGCATCCAGTAATGCTGCCATCGATGAAGCACATGCTGCATCTGTAGAATAATTTGGACCTTGGAGGTCTAGTAGATTGGCCACTCTTCCACTTACAACATTTGCAAGTTCACCAGGCATAGTATCTTCATCGATACGTGGCTTCCCTTCGCACATTTTTGCAACCATCGCATCGGCTTGCTCAATAGTTGCACCATTATCCAGTGCGATTTTTCTCATTTCGGCACTGTAGATTCGGATATTGGATTCAGAACGATTTTCTCCACCCAGTGCATTAGCAAAAATCACGCCTGTTCGGGAGCGATCTAGAATTTTTCCATCATCGCCATAACCTGCATTGGTAATCGCATCCGCCGAGACGGTTACAGCCCACAATTGACATGGGTCGATTTGAGGAAGTGTGCCCGGGGGTTGCCTCCAACGGCGCCAATCGAATTCATAATTTTCGATGAAGCCACCGATTTTAGAGTAGGTTTTGCCTTCGCTAACATTCCCAGGTGAGCCATCCTCCCAATAGATCTCAGGGTCCCAGCGGTTTACCGGGACCTCTTTGATAGAAACGTGAGCATCGATAATATTCTGCCAGAATTGCTCGGTGCTTGCAGCATCAGGCATCAGTGCCGCCATACCAATTACTGCAATCGGCTCAAAAGGAGCTTGCTCAAGGCCATCACAGGCTTTACCGTCTGCTGTAGTGATTGTCATTTGGTTCACTCACCCATTATGCTCGAAGGCACCATTGTGATGGAATAACCGGCATCAACATGGATGCACTGACCAGTAACCCCCGATGCTAATGGGCTTGCAAGCCAGGTAGTACACCCTGCGACATCCGATTGATTCACATTTCTTCTAAGAGGTGAATTGGCAGCCACATGATCTAGGATATTATCAAACCCCGGAATGCCACTTGCTGCAATCGTTCGAATTGGTCCACTTGAAATTGCATTGACTCTGTGACCTTCTGGTCCAAGGTGACAGGCGAGTTCTCGAGTCCAGCATTCAAGTGCTGCTTTTGCCATACTCATTATTCCATAGGAGGGCACATGGCGTGTAGATGCAGCGTAAGTTAGAGTAATCGTAGATGAGCCTGGATTGAGATATGGTATTGCAAACTTCAAACAGCGTTGTAGAGAGTTAGCAGAGATTGTAAATGCAGTGTTAATTTTATCATCATCGACGAATAGAATCGGCCTATCGAAACACTCACGTGGTGCGAAACCGATTGCATGAATCAAAATATCCGCTTTTAGCCCGGGGTTTTCTTCACTGAATTTGTCAAAGAATTCTTTTGTATCGGCATCGGTCGCTACATCAAGAGGATAGAACCCCGCAATCGCTGGCAATTTGTCTTTTAATTGGAAAACTCGAGACATGAATCTTTTCTGATATCCGAGATATAATGTCACCCCGGCTTCGGCTAAACTTTTGCAAATTGCCCAAGCGATTGAGTCCTCGCTGGCAACTCCAAAAACAAATGCAACTTTACCTTGTAATCTAAGCATGATTAGCACCTACCCTTAGGGTAGGTGTTTCCCTTGCCACCACGCCTATGACTGTTGCCATGCCAAAATAGGCTGTGAGACGCTTTAGACTAGTGTAAAAAAATAGCCGGAGGCGAGATTTTAGAGGCTCATAAGTCGTCAAAATCGAAGTCGTCATCAAGGTCTCCGAAATCATCGTCGAAATCTAAGTCGTCCTCTTCTTCGATAATAGGTTCATCATTGGACTTTTTATTAGCCTTCTTTGCCTTATGTGCTTGCTTGACTGCCGTCTTCTGCTTTCCTGCTTTCTTGGTGAGTCGTGAGATTACTACAAGTAAGAGAATTACTCCAATTACACCACCTGCCACCATGCCTATCATGGCATAACTATCGGAATCCATCGAGTTAAAATCGATTGCACTATCACTTCCAGAAGATGCCACTACTATTCTTATTGAGGCTTCACTTGGAGTTGCACTAGTGTCAAGAGTTGATACGGCCCTTAGTTGAACTTGAATGGTTATTTCATCAGATGCGCTATCTGGTGCAATCAAGATGATTGCCCCTTGATTTGAAGACGCACCGGGATTCACTGTTGCTCGGACAAATGGATCTGTTGCGAATTCGAATCCTGCATCCTCTATTTCATCAATGTTGACGACAATTACTTCTAAGTTATCAACTCTGTTTCCATCGTTGAACATTGTAAATTGGATTGTTGCTTCTTCACCGACTTCGATGTTTCGAGTAGCCGGATTTGAGACTTCCAGATCAACTCTCGAATATGCCAATGAATTTACTTCACCATTTATCTCTGCAGTAGAACCCAGTTGGCCTAACGGAACAAAAATCGGCTCCACTCCGAAACTGATAACAGTTGCAGATATATTGTAATCTTCGGTTGTGACTTCTATTCGCGGTGATGCAGAAAAGGTTGCAATAAAATTAGCATCATCTCCCGCATCCAATTCAAACGATGATTCTGAAAATGATAAACTGAACTCATTACCATCTACTTCACTATCCAAGTCAATATTCTCTTTGAATGAGCCGGTATTAGTTACTGTACATGAGACAATAACCGGTTCGTTTTGTTCAGGGTGGACATTGATATTGATGGTTGATTGGTCGCAATCTAGTTCAACGCCAATCAGAGTTGCCTGCGCCTGTGAACTCATCGGTGCAAACAAGCAAATGGTGAGGAGCGAGATTAAAATGACCCTCTTCAAAGATTCCATTAGCCCTTCCGAAGAGCGAGAAGGTCATGAAGTCTTGGTTAGACTGAACCATAAATGTGGTCGGGTAGGTCCTTATGACAGCGATACAGCATCTCCTCGTCTAAACCGGCTTCCAATAACTGGCGTGTTCTCTTTGGAACTGTCTTTGGACCCAAAACCGCACCAGGTCTTCTTGGGTCATCCATGTAATCAGTCTCGAGCATGAATCCATGTGATGATGCTTCAAATGTAGACATCAATTCGTCGATTGAGCCACTGCCTGCTAACACACTCGGCGTTAGACCGTGTGTGAAAGCTGCATCTACACGGGGGGGTGCATAATGCCTTACTAGTCGCTCTCTTGCTAACCCTGCTTTATCTGCCATTTTGGCAAGATTCCCATAAGTCTCATCAGATTCCCCCTCAACATGGAGTTGAAGTGGAATCCCTTCTTTTGCAGCCATCTGCATAGTTTCTAGTAACAATAAATTCGAGCGATCCCAAATTTCATCTGAAACCGGCCAATGCGGCCTTCCAACTTCCCCGATTCCGTGCGCTTTACCTTCATGAACAAATTCTAAGGCGGTCTCAATACTATCCCAATAATTCTCTTCGGCTCTATCGCCAAGAGATTCGAATTGGTGAGCGAAGGCTGCGGGGTGCGGACCTAGTATTACACGTACTCCAAGACCAAGGTTTCGTACTTCTTCTGCCATCGCAATAGTATCTGCATAAGCTACAGTGTGGCCTTCTCTGGTAATAGGAGGTGATGTAAAATCAGGACAATGTACCAGAACTAAATCAGTTCCACCGACCCGCAAAAAATCATTTGCTGCATCAAGAAATCGGCCATTACGATTCAGATGAAAATGGTCATCGAGGATTGGTCCTTTCCAATCCATTGCTCTCACGCCTTAAGCGATTTTTTATCAGCAAATTTTCCTTTCCAATGAACTGCGGCCATGGCAACCATATTTGGATGGCGCGCTTCTAAAGCAACACATTTCCCGGTCGGCCAAATTAATAATTCCAAATCATGCCTAGTATCATTAAGGCGTAAACAACCCAGTCTTTCGTCAATTGATGTTGTACCACTACCAAGATTAGAACGAATGTTGTGAATTGGAACTTCCTCGCCAAAATCAAAGGAAGCCACAATTGGCCCTAGTTCAGCAATTAATCCAGAATCATTTCTCCCCATACGAAGTAACATTTCCTTTGCTGCAGCCCTCGCCGCTTCTATTCGATGAGTACCATGGACAATTATTCGACCCTTTTCATCAATTATGAGAGTTGCACGTGGCGCATCTAACATCTTGATTATGACATCACCATTTCTTACTCCGCCGAGGCGTTCAATCGCTTCTTCAAGGTCTACAGAAGGTGTTGGAGTGAATCGTACTAGCAGATTTTCAACACGAACTTCGATGCTATTTGTTCCACTCATTGTCACTCCTCCTCTCCATCCGAAGTGCTTGAGAGTGATGAACTCTCCTCTGGATTAGGTAACTTTTCTAACGAGCTGAGCATTGATTCCCTCCACGCCTGCTGGATTGGTACTAGAAGCACCGCTTCGGCTCCATGCTCGATTCGCAATTGCGCCAAGCCTCCTCTAAGTCGTGCTGCAAAGCGTTCATCTTTCTCTACGTTTAGTTTCTTATCAGAATTTTCGCGATTTAATGACCACCATACAGCGGCTAAAGCGCTAGCTGCTTGGAGGTCATCAGGCTCCCGAGGGGGCTGCGGCACTACTTTCTTACGCATCTTTTTGATGCTCTTTCGCCAACGGCGAGATGTAAAGACAATTTTCAATAACTTGAGAGGGCGAGTCATTTCTTTCGCTTCCCTCTCTAAAAAATCAGCCCAGTCATCATCATCCATATCGGGTTCTGCGAAAAATATTGGACGGCTGTGCTTCAATGCGGTTTTATGTAATCTGCGTGGCTCCGGATCGGGAAATCTACCGACTTGTAATCCATCAATCCATCTCAACATTTCAAGATAAAGTCCGTCAAGGCCGCCATTTAGAATCGCACTATCAAGATTGATTCCAGCGTCTTTAATTTCAGATTTCTCTTCTTCGACCCAGACTTCTTCTTCCTCGCTGGTGCCCATGATACCTAATCCATGCCACTGGAATCGCGGTCGCATTTTATTTGGCAAAACCACCGTTGGCAATATACCGTGTAGTACAATTGTACCTCCATCGGGGTCTTCCCAATGGATATCATCCCAGTCAAGGTTCATAATGAATCACTGATTGTTTACCCAGTCTCTGAGCGTATCGATATCCCATCCTTGGTCAAAGTAACCTTGGATCGTCTCTTGATCCCACTGTGGGAATTCGGCCAGAGCTGCTGCCATCAATGGGTCAACATTTGCCGCTGGTGCTGCTGAAGGTGGAGGACCGGCTCCTCCTGCAGATGGAATTTCTGCATAGGCTTTCTCTTCATCTTCATACTCGTATTCATACTCGTATGAAGGGTCGCCAGAATCGCGCTTTACTAGAACAACTACTGCGACCAATAGAATCAGAATTAATGCACCTAGTCCAATAACGATTAGCATTCCTGAACCTGATAGTAGCCCCTCATCATCACTCGCTTCTGCAACGTTGAAAGACTTAGAATTCTGCGAACCGTTCCACAGTACTTCATTCGAATCTGCATCTACTACGAGGAAGTACATTCCACTGGTAGGTGATGCGAAAATTTCCAAATCTTTTACGAATATATTGGACAATTCGCCTTGCGGGATATCTCCAGTGGTCCATGTAAATTCAGTTGTAGGGAATTCACCATCTGTAACAGATTGAATTTCTAGAGTAATGTTTCCATCTTTGGTTCCAATGTTCTGCAGAGATATCTCAAGTTCTGGTACGTCGCCTACTTCTGGGCTCTTCGGTGTCATTCTTACATCGATAACACTGAACTTGGCCTGTTCATGAACTAACCTGTATTGTGAATTGTGTTCTGGGTTAGAAGACCAAATTGAACTGATTCCTCCTGCACTGTTTGGCCCTCCACCTTCAATTGCCCATCCTGCAGAGTCTCTTCCTTCAATCCACATCACTAAGTCAATAGTTGTGATTTGAGCCTGGGTTGGATCTTGAGGGTCTGGCCACAAATCAACACAGTCTGCGCTAACAAGATAATCTCCGCCTTGTATCTTAAGACCAAGTGAATGAGATTGTGGTTCAGCACCAAATTTCTGCCCATATACTGGCCATGTCAGATTTGAATCAGCATCCGAGTAGAAAGACCACTTGAGGTCTACTTCACCTGCAAGTAATGCTGCGTTTTCTTCAACTATTGCTTGGACATCAACACAGTGCATAGTGGACGAAGGCATAGTGTTTCCAAGTACTTCTTGGTTAATTCCAGATATTGCTCTCCATGAATCCTTCTCAATCTCTGGTTGTTGACCATCGACCTTAATCTTGAATGAAGCACAACCAAAGGCACTATTTCCATCACAAATTGATGCTGTAGTGTCTGTTGCGCCAACTGGCAGATTTATTAGACGGAAATTGTATGTGTATTCATTAGACAATGGAGGAGCTGTAATGTTGATATTGAATGCTCCACCATCAATTGTGTGCAAGGTTGGACCATCGGTACGGGAACCATCTGCACCACCTGCTGGATAGGCGAGGTATCCCTTTCCACCATCCATCATTGCTTCCACGCGAGTTACTTCAATCGTAAATTCACCTTCGGGTAGAACATAAACACCGTTGTTAATTCCATCTAAGTAAGCGTACTGCCCTTCCATTGCAACAGTATCTCCGGGGAAAACGAATGCCACGGTAACATCTTGCGAATATGGGTAAGACAGGTCGCTAAATGTTGGACTGATTCCATTTCTGAAATCCAACTGTATTCCATCGCTGTAAACCCAACGCTGCTTGTGACGACCGCCAGATTCACTCATTAGTGAAGGGTCTCTATCCATGTCCTTGATTCGTAATTGAGGAACATAGGTTGTTGAACCAATTCCGATGATATCCCAATTCATACGAATTGGCAAGTCTAAGTAAAATTCATCCTCGAATGGGTCAATTAGTCGACCTCCATCCATTCGCAAAACCTGAGCTCCTTCGCTAGTATTACTTGCAGTAACGATTTCGATATCCGTTGTATCCGCCCATGCAGTCTCATTGCGAGGTGAATAGTATACAACCATATTTTCAGGTCCAAGATCGATTTCGAAGTAATTGATATCCCTCCATCCATTCTCATCTGTTGCTTCAACGATTAGGTGATATTCATTTCCAGCATACATACTCATGTTCCATGGTCCTTGGTAGAATGGTGCACCCTCGTTTGGATTATGTAGGCGCTCACCATCAGAATTCTCGATAAAGAAATTCCTGATATTAGGGGTCTTAGCATCCATTGAAACATAGGTTACTAAATCATCTTCAAATCCATAAGCTCCGCCTTCGATTGCATTTCCACCTAAGTCATTACCTTCAATGTAAATACTGACCTTGCCGGGAGGATCTTGTCCTTTGTTGGCATCATCGCTAAAGGTGCCTGTATAGTTTGCAGTAGGCGCTTCACCATCGCTAACAAGAGTGAGAGTCACGTACTCGTCAGGGTCTGCGATTCCATCAAAATCAGTGTCGTGGTCATATTCAACCCAGTAGTACATTTCAAGGGTACTAGGAGGTGCTGGAATATCTTGTGCTAGAACACGTACTTTTTGCTGAGCATTTGGAAGAACCCATGTGTCATCAACTAGTCCTCTCCAATTAGACCAGATAGTTGGGTCATAATTTGAGGCCTTAAGAACAGAGATATTCACTAAAGTAGGTGAATAAGTATCGATTGATAGATTAAATGGAATCGCACAGTCTGCATCTGCAATAATTGGTATTGCTGGACAAAGTGTGTCTCCACCTACATATCCATCGATCATGAATCGGTAAGATGCCTGTCCCGCAGCAGTTAATCCAAGATTTACTGCCCAATCAAAGTCGCCACCAATTACACCAGATGTATTAGTGACTTCAACCCATTCAGAAACAATTGTGCCATTGATAGATTGGACATCCCAACGCTGTAAAGATAGATTATATGATGTAGGGTCAGGTGAAACATCTAGACCCTCTAAGCGAATACTTCCAATCAGATTGATGTTCTGATTAGAACTAGCTGAAGCGAGGTTTTGCACTTCTCCTGCGTCATTTTGTAACTCAAAGGTTGATATCATTGCATCATTTTCTATTGCATTTCCATTGGCTGGAGCAAGAACAACAGCACCTGGTAGTCCGTTGACGCCATCAGCACCAATCAAACTTGCATATAATCGTAATTCTGCTGTATCTTCCCAAGCAGTGTTTATTCTAAATCTCCAGGTAATATGCATTTCATCTCCAACTTCATTATAGGATGATGACTCCAAAGAGATAAGATTCCAAGGGTCATATGATTCTGTAAATAGTGTCAATTCAGAGAATGATAGTTCTACAACTCCGCTGGAAGATTCCATGCGAAGTCTAGCCTCAGCAAATGAGGTTCCTGTGGATTGCTCAACACTATGGATAGAAATAGCCTCAATAATGTCTCCATTTGGATACAGGCCTTCTGGACTTCCAGTTAATGTTAGAGATGAGTCATAACCTGAGGATGTTGTAATTGAGAGTTCTGAAAGGTTAACTGCGCCCCCACTATTTGCAGAGAGGGATAATGGAACATCGACGGTTGCCCCAGTACCTAATGCAATTCCTTGATTCAATTCTCTATCGAAATTAATCGAACCGTCTAGAACTGTATCCCAGTCATAAACTACATCGAGGTTACGGACCGTTACTTGTGTACCACTTGAAGCGTTATTATTTACGACATTGAATTGGAATGTTGCCCAATCGTTTCCATAAGCATCAGTGTGAGATGGGTTAACTAAGGGGTTGTTTAGCAAAGAGATTAGTGCACTCTCGAAATCAAACATTGTTTCGAGTGTTTCGTGCGCTAGTATTGTTTGGTTAGGCATAGTTCCCAATGCAACTTCTTGTCCATCTGAACTTAGAGATAGAGTGAAATCGTTTGCTGTATTATCTGCGAAGATAACATCTGCGGCTTTCACATCAGCACCGATTGGTAGCATGAAACGGCCGCCTGTTGCTTCACCATTGGAGTTTAGTGTCAGAGTGGATTCATCAACACCATAGTTTATGCCATTTGAGTACCCTGACCACAAAGTAGTTTGTCGACCAAATCCGCCAAATGCTGGTTCATTCATTGCCCATTCGATGTCACCATCATTTGCAATATCCAAAGAGACACCTGTAGCTGAATGACCAAATTCCAAGTCAAACCACATTTCTGACATTCCACAAGGATTGGCATAGGATAGCATAGAAGCGAATCCAAAAATAGGTTCAGAAGGAACCCACTTTTGTCCATTCGTTAAATTATTGTGCATAGAGTTATCACGTAGACTAATCATAATTGACGGTTCTTCTACACAGTCATCAATTATCTGCGGAGTAATTCCAACTATCGGTTGTGAAAATTTATTACGGTACAACGGAGGATTGAATGAATTATCTAAAATTGAGGGTGCATACATCAACGGCTGGTTGGTTCCCGGAGATTGCCATACACCATCCATGATCATTGGATTGAATACAACGTTTGTATCATTTAATCCAGTACCAATACGTGTACCAATATTCAAGCCATGAAGAACAGCCGTAGATAGTTTGTATTGCCCAGTATCAAAATCAAATCTCAAATCAATCACTGGATAATCTGCTGCATCAATTCCCCAAAGTTCGATAATTGGGCCTTCTAGCCCAGTCATCTGATTGCCATCTCTATCTAGTGCAATATCTGTGGTTCCTCCACGAAGAATAGTTACTGTTAGTGAGTTGGTTGGAGTGGTTTCCTGCTCTAGAGTAAGTATTCCGTATCCATCTGGAAATCCAGGGCTAGGGGATTGCTTAGGAGTAAATCCTTTGACAGACATAGAACCTGATTGTGGTAATGGGTCGCCTATGCGGAAATCGTCGATAAACCAACCCGGCATGGTACTATTCTCAGGAGTTCCAGAACCTGAATTATAACTCATTACGAACTTAAGTTGGACATACTTGTGAATGTGTTGGTTAAGGTTCAGAGCAAGAGTAGCCCAGCCATTAGGGTTACTAGTTGGGTGAGTCGATTCGCCTCCAAGAGCGTAGTCGGTACCTGTTAGAGAATCACAATTCTGAATTTTCCCATTACCGCTGCCGATTGGATATAATCCGTTAGCATAATTCACTCCAGTTGAGTTTGTTGCATCAAATGGTAGATGTGACCATCCAACATCAGGAGGAGGGAAACTTGGTGATGAAGAATTTCTAACCATTACATATGCGCAGTCATAATAGGTATTGGTTGGATTAGTACCTGGGTTTGTTTGAGACCAATGAAGGCCATGCCAACTAGAAAAACGAGCAATATGGGAACTTGGGTCTACTTCCATTTCCGGTGTAATTAAATTGTAAGAAAACGAAGATCCTTGGTCGTCATTAGTGTAATCATTATCGTTGTCAAACAAATTTGTCCCCCAGCAATCATTACCTGTGTTACAATTATCATTGAGTACTGTAGAATCTGCTAGAGTGCCATGCTGCCATCCAGTTCCATCGTAAACTGGCGGTTGTGTATGGTCCCAGAAACCAGAAGAACTACGTTCAAAATCAGTAGAGAGCCCACCACTGACTAGTTTGACTGTATCTTCATGATATGTGAAATCACTAAGTGTTGAGTATTCTGTTTGCTGGTTATTGTAAACTGGATCCCAGACATACTGAGCAGTTTCTGAATTGATAGTTGTAAATGTTTCATGGGTCGCCATATCTGTTGAGATCTTTACTGAAGCTCCGGTTACTGTTGCACCGGAGGGCAATGTAACGGTTCCGTCCTCGCTATTGGTGTATTCAGGGCTATCTCGAACTTCCACTGTGATTTCAGAGTCACCACTGCCGAAAGTAGTCACTGAAGCGGCTCCCGCCAAAGGCGAAATTAGCATCAAACAAGTAAAAACCAAAGCGGTGATTGCATTATTATTGTCATTCATGGGTGGCGCCCTCTCCTCTCCTCCACTCACGGCGGGCATAAAAGACCGACGGGGGAGTGTACACTATGGATTCCCCCCTAAAGGGGGGACTCGGAGAAGTTCACAATGAAACTTTACGGTACTCTGAAAAACAACTAGAAGCAAGTTGCTGCAAGCCACCTGCTCTATCTTCAGAACGTTCAAGCCATTCTTTATTGGCTACTGTAGTAGGTTTACTAGGGCCAAGAGCATCACACACTTCTGGTCCTTCACTGATACCAAGAGTGCCCAGTCGCCTTGCCATTGTCATTATTGTGACTTTATCAAATGCTAGGAGTGGGCGTAATGGCAGAAGTGGAGTTGCAATTTCAACTCCACCTAAATTCCCAAGAGTTTGACTTGAGACCTGTCCTAAATTTTCGCCTGTTAAGACATGGGTTGCATCGATTTCTTCACCGTGAATTGTTGCTATAGCATTGAATAATCTCTTCATATGGATGAAGTACTCAGTATGATTCCATTGTTCAGTAAAAAGTGCAAGTTTTTCTGCAACTGGAACTACAATTAATTCAGGAGAAAGATTCTTTCTTGCAGCATCACCAACCGGACCGTCTAATTGGAGTAGATGCTGAAGTAAAGCAATTGTTTTTTGCTCTGCAGCGGGTCCAGTTACCGGCTCTTGGGATGCATGAAGAGGAAATACTTTCCAGCCCTTAACGAGCATTCTTGCAACAGCAACGGGAGAGTCTATTCCTCCACTTACAAGTGCAACACAAGTGCCCGTCATGATACTGTGGCAGAGCCTATCCTTCATCAAATATCACATTGTATGGGTAATTCGTACATGGATTGAAGGAGGAGGAACCGACCCCTCGGCACAATGGAACCATTCAGTACTGAACCTGTTACACTCATCGAAGAAGTGTTTCCCCAGGATACAAATGCTTACAATACCCTTTTTGGCGGCCGACTATTATCAGTAATGGACAAAGCTGCTGGCATCGTTTGCGCCAAATTCGCTCACCGCGAATTTGTAACAATATCTATCGACACTCTCGAATTTAAGGCACCTGCGCGCCAGGGAGATTTAATTGAAGTAACTGCAAAAATTGTCTATACGTCAAACCGTACTGCTTGTTCAAAAGTCACCGCATGGGCCATGAGCAAATCCGACTGGACTAAGACTGAAATCTGTGAAGGCTATTTCTTCATGGTAGCAATCGATTCAAACATGAGACCGATTCCAATTCCTCAATTCACGCCTGTTACTGAAGAAGAAATTAGTGATTGGGATGATGCTAAGGCGATTAAGCAGCACATGATTTCTCAAAAGAAGAAGGATTAATCATTCTTCTAAACTTTGTAAGGCTGTAACTTTACTATCGTTTATCTTTGAACCCGAACTGACTAAATCTCCAAAACTAGAGGGTATTACAGTCGGCGTAGGCAAGTGTGACATCATATTACTCACCTCTTCATCGCTAACATCTCCGCCATTGCTTTTTGCAAGGCTTTGGATAGAGTCTGCAACTATGGCTTGACGTGTATTCTCTGCCTGTAGTCGTAATGCATCCGATGTACGGGTTTTACGTTTGAAAAGCCGCCTAGTAACTGAACCTGCAACACCAATTGAAGGCTTTACTAATTCGGCAAGGACTGATCTACTTCGTAATCTTACTGTACTACTATTCTGCTTAGTTATTCGTTTTGGTGGAGAATTAGCATATAATTTACTCAAATTAGGGTAACGATTAGCAGGGATCTCTGCAACTTCTGGAACGATAATTGCTTCTAGCGGTTCATCTTTTCTGGCCGAAGCCACAAGTGATTGTACTTCCTCTACTTCCGATTGTTGAAGTGGCGCATCAGGTGACAAAAACTCTTCTGGATTCACCCCCGGGATATGAGCTCCACTCGCACCAACAAACGAAGGAAGAAACTCGGTTGGTACTGGAGTTGGCAGAGGATTGTTTGCCGGAGGAGAAGAGGTAGGCATATATCCATGGTTTTGCAACATTTCATACGAAGGAGAATCGCGTATTTGTGTCCTGTGCACCTCATTGAATGGTTGACTAGCAGGTGGTTCTTGCCATCCATTCTGAATAATTTGATTTCTTTGAGTGAAAAGATTAGTTTGTGCTCTCGATATCAAATTGGGTGATACTTCGGCCATTGCCGGTTCGGCTTCATCAGTCCAAATTGGCAAGTCTAAATCATCGATTACGATTGCAGGGCTGATTATCTCAGTATTTTCTGTTTCATCGTCCGATAAAATCGGATTGATTGTATCCAAGAAATGTCCGATAACAGGAGAGGGAAATATTTCGACTGGCTCTTGAAAAATCTCACTCTCATCCACATTTCTAAAACGCGGGTATTCCGAATCGCTTACCATTGCTTCAACGCTTGCTTTAGCTTCCTCGAGCGTCATTCCCGTTTGGATTTTCTGAATCAATGAACATAATCTGATCATTGCCATGTCTGAACCAAATACGGTATGGCAATCGTCAGCCTTTGTATCGATAGTTACTGTTGGCCGTCGTGTCATAAAATGAGATAATGATAAAACGATACCCGCTGCCCCAAGAATCGCTTGTAGTTGCCCATTTACACCTCTCCACGCAACCCACATTAAGATTAAACCTACCGCAGCAAGCCATCCTGGAATTAGCGTTGTGTGGTGATGATGGACTCTCTGTATTGCGTCTAGTCTGAGGTCTAGGGCATGTCCAGAACGTGATTCGAAGGAGAGTTGATTTTCGGTAAGGGTTGCCCTAACTTTACCACGAACTCCTCCCAGTGAAAGAGAACGAAAGTTAACTCCCGCTCCCTTGACACTGAGCCCTTCTGGCCTCGTGCCCATACGCATCCCGAACCGATGAACTTGAACTCGAGGTTATCAACCCACCGTTTAGGCCCCCCTAAGGGGGGCCGTTCTTTGATGTGGTTCAAGCAAGCCGAGTAAGTTTTGCGCTACCTAAAATTCGAGGCTTGGAATCGAGTTGTGCAATAATCACAGCAGGGGGATTTTCTTTGCGAATATACAATGGCGACTCCCAAGCGATTTCAAGCCCGGAGTCTAATGATTCCACACGACCTACTACGAATTGAAGGTCTACACTTGCATGCACGATATCTCCAACGACTAGAACTCTCTTTTGGAATGGAGAAATATCTAATTCTAGAGTACTTTTTTCATGTTTATCTAAGCAAAGAGGAATTGAAATCCCCTTATTCTTATCTTCGATTGCTGGATGTATGACTAAAGAACCACCAGTAAGGTGATCTTCCTTGGTATTGCGCAAGGCAATTCCGACTCGATCTCCTGCAACCGCCTCGTTAACATCATCATCCATGACCTGCAAGCTTTTGACGGTCCCAGGGCCCTCTGCCGGCTGAAGTAACAATTCATCATGAACTGAAATAGATCCGGATTGAACATATCCGATTGCAACTAGTCCGATTCCTTTGACATTGAAATGTTGGTCGATAGGCACAACTAGTGATTCGCTTTTCGCAGATTCTAATTCTCCTGAAATATCATTCATTAAATCGTAAAGTGCATTGCGAATTTCAATTCCATCAGCGCTACATTGCATCCACGAACTTAGACCCGCTTGGGCAAAGAAACCTTTTACTTGTTCTTCGTCTATCCATTCACCATTTGGAGGATTTATTACAATAATTCCTTTACTGATTCCTGCAGATGCATAACCAACCAAGACTTCACCAAAGTTTGCATCGATGGCATTTACCTCCACCAGGCCAACTCTAGCGGCACATAATGCGTTGAAAAATGGACGAATTCTTTCGGGAAGTTTTGCTGGCCTAATTATCGAAAGGATACGAGGACCGTCTGCTCCTGATTCTTTGTGAACATAGGTGTGAACATCACGTTGGTCTGTGGCCTTAGCGATTGACTTGGCCAAGTCATCGCTTCCAACCATCGCGATATTTAGTACGGTCATACCTCTGCGAGTTGTGCTCTGTTCTTGAGCATAGTGCAATCATGACGTCTTAGATATAATTCTAAACTCTTCAAGGCGTATGTCATATTCATCAACAGTAAGGTTTCTTAGCCGTTCAGAACCGAACTTTTCGATAGTGAAAGATGCAGTGACTGTAGCATGTACTAGCGACTCTGCAAGTTCTTTTCTACTAACTTCACCATTTCCATTCGCTAAAAATTGAGACATCGCTCCAGCAAAAGAATCCCCACAACCAGTTGGGTCCATTATGTCTGAAGTGGGATATGCGGGCATAGAAATTAATCCATCAGGGTGTAATGCGATTACTCCATGCTCCCCCCGCTTAACGACTAAAATTCCACCATCCATCATCTCGAGTACCTTGTATGCTGCCTGAATTAGATTCTCATCCGATGCAAGCATTCTCACCTCTCCATCATTTAGAACGACTAAATCAACATCACGCATTACTTCTAACAATTGGTCATGAGCGATGTTGATCCATAGATTCATCGAATCAAGAATCGAAAGTCTCTGAGCACTCGTTTGTGATAGAACTGATGATTGTAATGAGGGATGGAGGTTAGCACACATCAGTACTTTTGGTGTTCGATGGCTAAGAGGAACCTTTGGCTGAAAGTGTTCAAAGACATTTAGGTGAGTCTCGTGAGTTACTGCTTCAGCCATATTCCCATGGTACGAACCTTTCCATCTGAAAGTCTGGCCCGAAGTGGTTTCTATTCCACTAACATCTAGCCCTGCAGAAGAATACCAAGCAAGATGTTTCGAATTGAAATCTTCCCCAATTACTCCAACTAATCCAATACCCCCTCCGGACATTCGCCGATTGTGAAATGCCGCTGAAAATCCACCGTATGAAGCGGAACCTCCTAGTTCATCTTCTCTCGAACCACGGGGTGTTTCCAAAGAATCGTAGGCTAAGCTGCCGACGATTAGTACATCCATTATAATCATCCCAAGAGATGGTCATGTTCCTCGATGTAAGCGATTGTTATATCCCCTGCAAGGAAATCTTCCTCATCCATAATTCTACGATGTAAGGGTATCAGATGCTCGACTCCGGTGATTATTGTTTCATCCAGTGCAGTACGCATTCGACGAATTGCTGATTCTCGGTCTGGGCCCCAAGCCAGTAATTTTGCTAATAGGCTATCAAAACATCCAGGCATCTCGTATCCAGGATGTGCATGGGTATCGCAGCGAATCCCAAAACCAGAAGGGAAATGACATTCCCATAACCTTCCGGGTGATGGTATGAAATTCGTGGTATCCTCTGCATTCAAACGGCACTGAATTGCATGCCCTCTAATCACTACATCTTCCTGTGTAAGAGGTAGACTTTCCCCCTGTGCAACTCTAATTCCAAGTTCCACAAGATTGTATCCAGTTATCAATTCGGTAACCGTGTGCTCGACTTGGACACGCGGATTGACTTCTAGGAAGTAAAAATCTCCTTTCTTATCTCGCAAAAATTCAAACGTTGCAAGGCCTTTGTAGCCCACAGATTCGGCTCCTGAGCACACTAGGGCTCCTATTTTTGCACGCGTTTCTTCATCAAGCCAAGGGCCTTCTTCCACTAATTTCTGATGCCTACGTTGAATCGAGCAAAACCGTTCTCCGAAATGTATTGCAGTTTTCCCATCCCCAAGAACTTGAAATTCAACATGCTGGGCTCCTTCGATATACTTCTCTACGAAGACTCGATCATCGCCGAATGCTGATTTGGCTCGGCTTTGGCACAGTTTCAGAGCACTTCCGAATTCATTCTCTACATGAACGATTTGCATACCAATACCTCCGCCACCGGCTGCAGCCTTGATGATGACAGGATAGCCAATTTCATCGGCTAATTTACTAGCAACTGCAACAGTAGAGATTGGTTCACTACTGCCCTTTGCCGTAGGCAGGCCAGCGGCCTCCATCGCAGCTCTTGCTTCGATTTTGTCACCAAGTAAAGTGATTACATGTGATGCCGGCCCAATGAAAGTAATGCCTTCTTCTTCGAGGCGTTTTACAAAGTGTGCATTCTCTGCAAGGAACCCATAACCCGGATGTACAGCATCACAATTCAATTCCTTGGCGGCTTGAATGACTGCTTCGATATCTAAATATGAATCTAAAGGATTTGAACGCATTATCGGATAAGCAACATCTGCCATGCGTACTGGAAGTGATAAACGGTCTTCACGGCCATGAATTATTGCTACTTCAATCCCCATATCACGAAGTGCTCTGAGTATTCTTAATGCGATTTCGCCACGGTTGGCTATTAGGACGCGTTTGAATGCCATGAGGGTTGCGAGACATAACTATTCTAAGATGAAAGCGGTTGGAAAGTATGCTTTTACACCCTTTTCTCTCACCGGATTACGGAAGCAACGGGCCCAATAATGTCCATAAAATTGCATTTTCGGGGTCGGCCTTATAGGGTACCCCACCTATTTGGAAACATGTCCGACGACAAAAACACTGGAGCAGCGACTGTCGAGCGTTTGGCCGGCAGAGACCTAAATCAAGATGGGCAAATCATAAATTTAGCAATTTGTGGCAACTCCAGATACTACGATTATCAATGGTTGGAAGAGCAACTAGACCAGTGGATAAAGTGGCATTCACATCCGGATTTGATAATTATTGGTGGCGCAAGTGGCGTAGATTATCTTGCTGAAAGATGGGCTAACAACCATGCAATTCCTATGGCCATTTTCTCAGAAGCGTGGAATGAGCCACGTGGTGGATTACAAGATTCGGGTCGGCCTGAAGCATCACCAACACTTGTTGACAAAATGCTAGAGCACGCCACCCATGTAATTGCATTCCCTGGTCCAAAATCAAAATGGACTACCATTATGATTAAACGCGCACGCGAGAAAGGTCTTACTGCAGTAGAGATCCCCACTCCACCTGAAGGAGAAGCGTGATCAGTAAACGTCACGCAAGTAACGCTTTTCTTCACGCATCATTGTCTTCTCGATGAAGAAAGTTGCATCATCAAGTGACATACCGCCATGCTCCATTGCGATTTCAATCAATGCACGATGGACATCTTTTGCCATGTAGGTCTTGTCACCACAGATGTAGAAGTATGCTCCTCTTTCGAACCATTCCCACACTTCTGCACCATGCTCTTTTAGCCTGTGTTGAACGTAAATTTTCTCTTCTTGGTCACGTGACCAAGCAGTGGTGAATCGGTATAGATTTCCTTCATCCATCCAATCTTCAATTGTATCCTTGTAATAGAATTCAGTCTTTTCAGATTGGTCACCAAAGAATAACCAGTTCTTACCAGTTCCACCATCATGCACACGTTGCTCCATGAAAGCACGGAAAGGTGCGATGCCAGTACCTGGACCGACCATTATGATGTCAGTTGAAGTATCAGCAGGCAAAACGAATGATTTTGTCGGTGACATGAAGACACCTACGTCAGATTTGTTGATTTCGACTTCATCAGCCATGTACACAGTACAAAGGCCGCCGCGGTCCCTTCCATGGTGGGAATAACGAACAATTGCAACTGTCAATTCTACGAAACCAGGGTGCGCATCGTGGCTACTTGCAATAGAATACAGGCGAGGCTTGAGCCTATCTGCTAGCTCGATAAATTCTTCTGCCGTGTAACTTACATCAAAATCCCTCAAGACATCGATATAGTCGCGAGACCAGATGTAGTCTTCCATCGCCTTACCATCTGCGGTAATAGATTCAACTCTCCCTGTCGGATCGTCTCCAGGAATAGACGGTAACAATTCCGCTTCTAGCGGAGTATCTCCACCCATCCATGCAGACCCATTACCAGCAACTGATTCTCTATAACGTTCAATGAGTTTAACTGTAATTCTCATTCCATCAGTGGATATCTTTTGTGAAAGTGAATTGACGTACTTTTTATTGACACGGTGGATTTCGACATCCTTCTTTAGAGCATCTCTAAGTCTTTTCTTGCCATTTTGAGTGGTAACGAGTTGGTCTTTGTCCCAACCTGCTGTTTCAATCAATAGGTCAACGGTAGATTCAGGATTTTCTCCAAATACGCCAAGTGCGTCTCCTACCTTGTAATCAAGTCCTGAGTCTCCCAAATCAAAAACGATGTGCCGTGTCTCTTTTTTTGAACCTTCACCGTTTAGGATATAACACTCAGTAATCTTAGACATGTATGGATTCTTCGCGCTCCAGTTCGCCATATTAAACACCAGATAACATCGGCCACCTTGACCCGATAGATGAATGTTAGTGCGATGATGTCTTAGACCTGAAGTGCCTCCAACTTCCATGGTCCTAGTGGAGTTGCTCGGAAGTGGCAATGCTTTCTTGCCTTCAGGCCGACTCCATTCATTCCTAGCAATTGACCGACATATCATCGTCGATTGCCCCCCCACTGCATTAGCAAGTTTACGAATCGCAGGCATTAGTCCCGCAGACATCGATACCATTCTCATAACGCATGTTCATGGCGACCATGTATTCGGATTCCCTTTCTTTTTACTCGAACGCAAATACATATCCGACAGAGACGGTTTGCGAAGCCTTACTGTTGCCGGGTCTAGCGGAGTAAAAGAAAGACTCACTCATCTTTGTAAATTAGCATACCCCGGCTCGTTAGAAGAAATAATTGAAACGATAAATTGGGTCGATGTACCTGAAGTAAAGGGTTGGGAGATGGAGCGCTTCGAAGTTCTCCACGACCCTGAAGTCGACCCGCATGGGTGGATGCTAAGTCACGAAGAGGGATGGTCGATGATCCATTCTGGAGATTCAGGGCCATGCGATGAATTATGGAACCGGATAGGAGAATGTAATTTTGCAATTGTAGAGATGGGAGTTCCCGAATGGGTTCAAACTGAACACCACCATAAGCCGAGCGATATTATGAATTTAGCAGCTGAATATCCAAATACGCAGATTGTAGTAACCCACACATATATCGATTCTGATTACCAGATTCTTACGAAAGAAATCCCTGATTTTCCGGAAAATGTAATCCATGGCAGCGATGGTATGGAATTTAAATTGGACTCAAACGGGCAACTTTTGTAATAAAATACTAAATGAAAATAACTATAATTGGTATTATTTATCTCTCGTTGCAGTTTTACAAAATTTTTGTCTCGCTATTTCCAATTTCTTAGCGGTGAACTTTTATTTCTTCATAGATTATAATGTTGAAAATGAAATCGAACATCTCATCTCATTGAACGGATTTAATTTTGGCAACCCTCGGCTGATTAGGGAAAAAATAAGGTTCACAGTAAGTCCTTTTAATAACCAAAAGATAGATTTGCCCTCTCACTTATATACCTTCAATTGGAATCCAATAAGTGAGTAAATCCTTACGCTAATAGTCTAATTTAGGACTAATGTTATATGGCGGACTCGGACTCCCCGTAGGCATCACGCACTGTGTGGGCCCGGCTTGTATCGTGTATGACAAAAGAGAGGAGGTGTTATTTTTTGAAGCGAAATATTTTCGATGGAATATTGAATCAAAAAACTCTCTTTGTGCAGAAGGAAGTACTGCGTCACACTCACCAACCGGAAATCCTCCCTCACAGAGACTATGAAAGAGACCAACTTTCGTTCAATTTAGTTGAAGCTCTGAAGGGAGATATTCCCTCTAACATGATTCTTTATGGGGTCACCGGCGCAGGTAAAACTGCGGTTACAAGATTCGTCTGTGACCAATTGCAACGTAAGGGTGAAGCGATAGGTAGATTCGTTCATCCAGTATTGGTTAATTGTAGGCAAATTGACACTCAGTATCGAGTATTATCACACTTGGGTAATGCTCTATTAGAGGAACATGAAATGGATGACATACCATTTACGGGTTGGCCGACAGACAGAGTATTCTCTGAATTGGTCAAGCGTATGAATCAAAGAGGTGGAGTATATGTTTTGGTTCTTGATGAAATAGACCATCTAGTCAAAAAGGCAGGGGATGACCTTCTTTACAATTTGACTAACCTTAATGCCGAATTGAAAAACGCACGTGCTTGTGTAATTGGAATTTCTAATGATCTCAAATTTACAGACTTCCTAGACCCACGAGTCAGAAGTCGTCTCGGACAACAGGACATTGTGTTCAATCCATACAATGCTGAGCAGTTACAGGACATCTTGCGTTCCCGCGCCAAGATTGGAATCAGTAAAGGTGCAATTGGCCCAGGGGTTATCGAGCTGTGTGCGGCCCTGGCTGCACAAGAGCATGGAGATGCAAGATGTGCTCTCGACCTGCTTAGAGTTTCCACTGAAAAGGCAGAGCAGGATGGAGTTAAAGTTGTTGAACAAAACCATGTTCGTATTGCACAGGCACAGATTGAATCAGATCAAGTTACTCCTGTGATTAGAACGCTTCCAACTCAGCAAAAGTTAGTACTTGCATCGGTACTAATCAACGAGAAAAACGGACTCCGGAATATCCAAACCGGTGAAGTTTACAATATCTACAAACAGTCTTGTGCACACAGTGGCCAGCAATTTTTAACCGCTAGGCGCGTGTCTGGAATAATATCGAATTTAGATATGCTCGGATTGATTACTGCAAAAACAATTTCCAGAGGGAGATATGGCCGTAGTAAAGAGATTAATTCATGCATTCCAACCAATATTGACCCCTGTGAGATTATGGCAAAAGCAGAGCCAATATTGACTGAAGTATTCTCTGCAAAATATCGACATCAGAGCCAACTCTGAGTTGTTAAAGCCCCTACGGGGCTATGCCAAGACTCTTAACCGCGTCTCAGTTGGACCGGCCCATGAGCAATGACGGTGAGAATGCTGAGGACGATTTGTTGTCAATTCTGACAATGCCTTCGAGAACTCTTGCAAACTGGTATTTCTGGCTAGGGTGCCTTGGATTAATGCTAGCAATCCTAAACCTTGTAGGGCAAATTCATCCAAGCTATCATGTCTCTTGGGGTGGCCTTCTAACATTCGAAACTTGGAATGCTACATTTGGCCACAAAGATACTGCTGCTGCTTTTGTTCTCGGTGATGCGATATTCATGCTAGGCTGCTTATTCTTTGTTGGAACTGGCGCTCGCTCCCTTGCTGGCGATGATGGCATTGGCAACTGGATAATGTCAATGGTCAAAAGCGAGTGGTACCTTGATTTGATTGAACCAAAGGAGGGAGGATGGTCACTAATTCTGGGGACTTGGTCTATGCTTGTAAGTATTGTATTCTACTTCTATTGGGGAATCATTCACATGGCTTGGATTGACCCAGGTGTATATTCAATCGCAATCTCAGTTATGGCTGTAGGATTAGTTCTACGTATGCTATCGACTATTGAAAACGAAGAGTAATCAGTGTCCATTTCGACGTAATAATGCGTCTAGATACCCAAGTAAGATGCCTTGCCATAGTGCTATTGACCAGGTAATCAGTATGAATATTCCTTTGAGCCTTCGCTTTGGAAGGTTACTCCGTAAATAGGCCGATAGCCAAAACAGTGGTAAAATACAGATCAGTATCACCTCTTTTGTTAGTGCTAAGTAAAAGGATTCTAAATCTAATTTCTCAAAATTCAATAAATTGTGGACATATAATGCAATTCCAAATGAACCTAATGCAACAAGCGGTATCATCCAAAGTACAATCCATGAAGAACCAATGAAATCGTGTTTCACTCCTTTATAGCGACGGTGAATCCTCACGTGAGCTCTTGCATCTCTCTTGCGTTTTTGTAAAAACCTTCGAAGCCCAGTTTCCGGTATGTGATTGACTACTGCGTTTGGAGTATAGACAATCGTGCCACCATCTTGGACTAATTTGAGAGAAACCTCCATGTCTTCAGCATGATACCAAGATGGGTCAAATCCTCCTAGTGAAAGTAATACTTCACGCTTGAACATAGAACAGGGACCATTCGCTAGTTTGGTTCTACGAGGTCTTGAGCGGTACTTAGATTCAATTTCTATTGACCTAATTCGTGAAATAACATCGTCTGCTTGTCCAAAAATTGTTCGACCAGTGACTGCAACAACTTGCTCACCACTTTGTGACGGCGCCGCTTCAAGCATACGTTCAATCCAATCCTTTTCAGGACGAACATCAATATCAGTAATTGCAAACCATTCACCCTTTGCAGATTCTAAAGCGGCCATACGGCCGGCGGATAAGCCAATAGGATCTTGAGTTATTGCCGTGACTAATTCGTGGCTTGCCCATTCATTCACTTTGTCTGTACTACCGTCTGTAGAACCGTCGTCTACTAGAATTATCTCTAGTGGGCTGTGGCTCTGACTAACGAGAGATTCCATACACCCATCTATCCAATCCAAACCATTTCTAACACAGACTGCAACTGATACAAGTGTCAATTTATCACCTCGAAGCGCGATAATATTCTGCGACAGTGTTCTTTCGCATCGAATTCCGTGATTCTCAAAACAACACCTTTGCCAGGTTGTCCATAAATGACATTGGTTCCAAGTGGAGCGAGCAGATGAATGATGATTGGAGCAAGATCTTCTTCTCCTTCGACCTCAATACATGTTGTTTGGTCATTATGCAAAGCGGCGTCGATTGAATCTATCAATGATGGAGTGATTTGTCCGGCTGGATTAATTGAATCAATCAGTACATCAAAAGGAGATAAATCGACTTTATCTTCTAATTCGGTTCGCTTGGTCATCCCATCTACAAGTGCAATATCAGGTACTATGTCCATATCAAGAAGAGTTGCAACGCTAACATCTCCAACCGCAATTAACGACCCAGGAGCAATATGCTCCATGGCAGCAGACATCGCTACTTCGGGGACATCCTCTGGTCCAAGAAATAATTCACCTGCAGGCTCTTTTAATTCAGCATCAAGTTGTGGTTGGAATTGGTATGTTTTTGCCCTCTCATCATTGTTTAACCACAGTTTGCCTTCACGATTAATCAACCCTGCGCGAATCCGAGAGCTCGAAATAATCCCTCCACCATCATCCATACAGTAAGGTGCTTCAATAATTTCAAGTGGTAGTAATCCATTACCCAACCTCTTTTCATTTATTGATTGGCAATTTCCTAAAGTCTCTGGCGTGCAGATGATACTATCACAATCTTTACGAAATGGAGCCGGCCCATCTGCATCTGTTAATTCATGAGTAGTAATCCGTTCATCAGCCCATACGAGAATTGCTTCTCGGCGGTCCTCAAATGGTTGAATGAACGGTGATTTCGCGTCTGACATGGCATCATTGGCAATCCAAACTTCAACCAATTCTGCAATATCTAATGCCGTATTGAGTAGTGCCTGGTGACCGGCATGAAATCTATCGAAGGTTCCGCCAACTAAGCAGCGTTCCAACTTCGCCATGCAATCGACTGGATTTGGATGGCTATTCAATGAATCGCAAAGAAAGCTGTGCCCCGACCCGTAACAGCCCCTGTCACTGTCTCCTCGGAGGCTTGACCCAGGGTCAGGGCTTATCTGTGCAGCCGGTTGGTTGTCTCACTCTCACTCTCTCGTCCAGCGAGGACCCATTACCGACCACATTGTCCATCGGTTTGCATCAGAGGTCATTCTCCGAGGAGTCACCCTGGTCTTCGTCGATGGCACGTGACCACATCATTGGTATCGCAGTTCATCGGGCTTGCGCCCTCCGTGCGATGTTGCATGTGCGGTCAAGTCGTTGCGAGCGCTACTCATTGTTGAAAGCGCCGGTGTAATGCAAGATGTATATCTGGGTCATCCGTATTCTCAATAGGTACCATTGGCACATGCTTTTGGAATAACCATCCTGCGAGCGGATGTGTGCGACCAAGCGCAGGTGGCTTCCCTTGTTCGGCTGCAAGAATCCCATCTAGCACATCTAAGAGTGAAGTTTTCCCAATTCCATCTGGCATGTGGTGAACAAGTGTTACATCTTCCGAAGAGATATTTTGTTGGTACAGAATTGCTGGCCAAGGTAGATTAAGCATTGATAACGCATTTCTACCCATAGTTGATGCGAGACAGGTGGTCAACCAAGATGCTGACTTTTGAATCCAAAGGGAATAATGTACATCCTCCATTATTGCCAAGATATCTTCTCTATCCAATTTTTTATCTTCAAGAAGTAATGAATGGAAGGGGCAGGCCGTTACCAAAAGCGAGATGTTGTGGTTATTCCAATTCTTACGCAACACCTCGCCGAGCCTCAATGGCTGAGATAGCCACGCCTCATTGACATCGATAGTTTCCTCGAACCATTCCTGGCTGAGTAAAATTACAGTAGCAATTGCAGGATGAGATTTATCTGAAGAAATGATGTTGAGTGGATTATCTCTGATTCTATCAATCAATATTGAAAGAGCCTCATCTTCAACTAATGCCAAATCGCAAAGTTCCTCTTCATCAAAGGTTGTCAGATCCGCCAGATTTGCCCATTTGGGGCTTAAACTACCTCCAATCCGTCTCCATCTTGCCGCATGTTCGCTTACCGGCGTAGCAATCCAAGAGGCTAGAGGGTAGTTTTTTTCATGGCGGTCGGCCCATGCACTATCTCCATGTTTCAATCTAGTCGCTTGCCAAATGGCCCCTAATTCACTATTGGCATCATCTACTTTTGACATATCACCACGTTCTAATTCAAGTGGTGATTTAGGAGCGACCCAATCATTGGGAATTGGAATTTCAGTACTTACACTAATTGGTAGATGCAAGCGCCCTGGCATTTCCAAATCGAATTTCCCTTTACCTTCAAGCGACGTAAGGACAAATGGTAAGTCGGTTTCAGCAGACTCACAAATAATTATTCTGCAACGACTATCACTGGTAAATTGTTTGATTAATATTTCATTCAGTGCCCATCTACAATCGAAAACTATTGGTTTTTCACTAATCTCTAAAGCAAACCGTAGAACGGATTCACCACCAATTCGCGATATGAATCTGGTGTCGATAAAATCATCTAACGAATTCGTCCATTTCCGACCAGGAAAATCATTCAGTACCCTCCGAGTCAGTGCATTAGATGCTGAAGATTTGATGTCAGCAAGTAATCTAGTATAGCGTTCAGTTATTGATTTCTTACCAAGTCTTGGATGAATAAGTTCTAACCAGTGCCTAAGGATTTCTTTTGGCAATGGCGTTAGTGGTTTGGACAATAAATCTCCATCAATAATAGTCAATGCATTATTCGAAGCCGTATTAGCAATCTGTGAACGGTCGGTCCTCCGTCCCAATCTAGCGTGTATTCCCCCTCTTGGGCGAACTTGTGGACCAGAGTTTCCAGCCCTCCCTATTGCCGCATCTCCATCCCGTAAAACTTGAGGTAGCACTGGCCAATGCCCATCTGGCAAAGAAGTGAACCAACTTCCGACCCCTAGTGGCCAAGGAATCGAATCTTCTAGTATTCGTGCTCGAACAATCCCCATCACTTTCGGACGCTCCATCCAAGCTGTAAGCGTCATAGGGCTTGTTTCGGTTGGAGCCTCTGCTCTACGTTGGGTTTCAAGGTCCCACCAAATTGGCCCATCGCCTCTTTGTACAGCCCAACGCCAAGACATAGAGTCCCCCTTATTTCCAGTGGAGTTTTCAATTACTCCACTTTCTTCATCCATCGGCCTTTCGGGTAAGCCAAGTAACGGTCCAGCTGGTTGAGATGCGTAACCAAGTAGTAACATTGAGCCATCTCTGGCAAGCACAATTCCTGCCGCCCCGGGTGGAGGTGGCCAGTATACCAATTCAGTTAATCTAGCGAGACCATCTGATTCGAATCGTGATAGCCCCTGTGATGTTAATCTATATCTGGAGCCTCTAATATTGTGATCATCTCGTACGACGTCTCCCGAATTACGCAATTGTTTCAATGCTGCTGAAGCATGGGATATCCTCAGGCCAAGCGCATTAGATACCTCGGTTACAGTTCCACCGCCATCAGCCAACCAATCGAGGATTCTGCGTTGGTATGTGGACCGTATTCGATTACGCACCATTGTCACCAATTCGCTCCAATCTCACTGAACATATCAAAATTACTGCTTACTTTAGATTAATTTGTTACATTTACTTACACATTTCCACTGGAGAAAGGATTTATTAAACTCGGTTTAACAAAGAAACCGCTATTTGTACGTTATTTCGAGTTAGTTAATGTAACTTGGAAGGCTTTGTCGGGATAATGATTATATGGGCTGCTTCGCTCCTTAGGGTTAACGGCCCGCCCGACACACAGGAAACGGCCGAATGACTAGGAGGAAAAGCCAATGAAGACAGTACGCATTAGAGAAAAAATCAAGAAATTCCTTGGTGACCGCCCACGAAATACAGCCGAAATTCTTGAACACATCAACGGTACAATGAGACATGGCACAACCAGCCAGCAACTTGGTAATGTACTTTCTAAGGACAAAGACATCGTAAAGGTTGGATACATCAAGCGCTCTGGAATTCTTTCTGGCGGATATGACATCTGCGAATGGGCTACACGCACATGGGTTTCTGATAACTGCCCTGGATGGGAAGAGGGTCAACCAATTCTAATCGATTCTGAAGGTAATGTCCAGACAAACGATCTAATCAGGCGTAACTGATTGATCAAAATGAAAATTACAATCGCTAGTGATACTGGCATTTGTATGTTTTGTGGCGGCTTAGTCGTAGCTAGTATCTGTTCGTCTTGCGGCATGGTTCAATGATTATTGTCCATTGAATATTGCAAGCGCTTCTTCTAAACTAGAGCCATCACAGATTACTGCCTTACATGCAGCAGTCATTCTAACCGCTTCGCCTGTTGTCTTTTGATGAATATTCCTTCCGGTGGCCGCACCCTGGCATCCTGAAATTTGCATCTGGTCAACTAGCCTTCCAAGGAATTCTTCTGGCGGCAGTGAGCCTCCACCTGAACAAATAATTCCACAGCGCCCGGCAGCTTCAGCAGCAATTCCAAGACTTTTTGCTTGTGTCATTCCCTCAAATGCACGCGGATAGTTTACTTTGGCGAAATCTGCACCAAGACATCCTGCAACGCCAGCGGCACCAGCGATTAGTTGAGGATCTTTTTCATCCTTTACCGCTTTACCACGAGGGTACATCCATACAACTGAAATCATTCCCATTTCGTGTGCTTGACGGATGAAAGTTGCTGCCTCTGTAAGCATATCATGCTCGTATTCAGAACCGATGTAAACAGTATAACCGATTCCAACTACATTAATTCCATTATGAAGTAGTGCTGCCACATCATCTAAGTCCCAAAGTGCTTGAGAAACTGGATCACGTTGTTCTGTCCCAACCATGTGAGATTTAGAGTTGAGTTTTACGAGGTAAGGAAGGTCTGGATAATCTCTTGCATATTGCGAGATTAGTCCAAGTTGTCCTGCTAGAACGCCTATGGTTCCGTCCGCATGTGCCTTCGCCCCAATTTCGAACAGGTGTTCTGGATTGTTTGACGACAGGGGAATCTTTTTTCCACCATCGTAGAAGTCATCGTTGAGATGTTCGATTTTCTGGTCGCAAGCAAATAAATTCATCTTACCTGTGCCACAAGTTGCTGCATCCATATTATCGATAAAAGTCTCGATGAGCTCGTCTGGAACATCAGCAGGGACATGGTACTTGGTCGCCATCAAACTTGGCGACCTTGCTTTAGGACTTCAAAACATCGTTCCGAATTGGAATGAATTTTTGCCGGAATTTGTTTTTATCTTCGACTATAATTTACAGAAAACACAGTTTCGTGTGCTTGAAAACTACTGCACAAATGCAGTGCAATGGCTAATATTCACTTGCCTTCGAAACTCGGGACTCTTCTCTCGACGTATGCTGCGATGCCTTCCTTAGCATCGCTGCTACCGAATAGAGCAGCCTGTAGTTCACGCTCAAGTGCCAGATGATACTCGAATGGAATCTCTGGACCAGTCTGGCAAGAACGCTTGATGTTTCCAACAGCCTTTGTTGCCTTGTTTGGCAGAGTGAATTGGCTAGCCCAATCTAGGACGTCTCGGCGGAATTCATCAGCGTCTCCTTCCCAAATGTGGTTGATTAGGTTGCAATCTTTTGCGTCTTCGAAGGACATTAGTTCTCCTGTAACCATCATCTCTAGAGCCTTAGCCTTACCAATTAGGCGAGTGAGGCGAGCGGTTCCACCAGTTCCTGCTAGAACACCAAGGTTGATCTCTGGAAGTCCAACCTTTCCTGCATTCTTGCGAGCGATTCTGATATCTGCAGCCATTGCGATTTCAAGTCCGCCACCAACAGCGTGTCCGTTCATTGCACAAATTACCAACTTAGATGTCTGTTCGAAACGAGATAGTGTTTCGTTTGCGTGAAGACAGAAATTGTACTTGAAACCAGGAGTTACGCTGTTTAGCATCTGGATAGATGCCCCTGCGGAGAAGAACTTAGCACCGTTTCCAGTGATTACAATCACTGTAACATTATCATCGAAACGTGCTTTGATAACTGCAGTATCAATATCGCACATCATTCCGTGTGTGTAAGTGTTAGGACCCATAGCATCTCCTTCTAGAGGAGCACCTGCAGAGTCTGATGCTAATTCGATTACTGCGACACCGTTGTCTGTGGTACCATAGTTGACTAGACGGTTTGGCATTGGTTCAAGTTTGAGTCCGTATAGGTCGCTCATACTTTCTGCCAATAGGGTCGGCTTAATGAGTCAATCGCTAGATTCGTCAAACGAGGTATTGCCACCAGAGCGTCTAACGTGATTCCATCTTTCACCAACCATCTGGGCGTTTTCTGATTGTTTCCAAACATCCCTCTTCTTTGCTTTCCTAAATGGCAAACGACGCACCCCTCTTCCCATCGCTTTCGAATCTGGCTTGAGCATAAATGGGCTGACTATGTAATACAGCATTGTTTTGTACCATTTTGGTCTGAACAATTTGCCAATCCAAATTAATCCGTCACCCTTCTTCGATTGGCTCTTCACCCACGAATTACACATGAATTTGAACATCCGATTCCCTACCCGGTTCATCAAGAAGCGATTACTAACCGAGGTTCGAACATATGGCATCAGTTGCTTTCTAACTTCTTTTTCGTAATTGCACTTTCCAAGAATATCTTGTGCTGCTAAATGACCAGACCATACCGCCATCCTCATTCCAAAGCCCCACATGAAATCCTGTAAACCCCCGGATTCGCCAACATAGTATCGCCCGTCTTGGAAATAATTTTTGTTAATAGTAAAATCACCCTTGCCGCCGACTCTCTTTACTGGTTTCATATCAATATCGGGATAATGTTCTTGGTACCATGCTATTGTCTCATTGAGGAATCTCTCGCTACCTTTCTGCTTACGCCACAAACAAGTACAAATTAGGCCAACGCCATCGATGATAATCATATACGAATAAGCTCCAGGTGCTAATTTATCATTCAGTTGGAATGCGATATGGTTTGGATGACGTGTATGGAATATCTCACCATAAGCAACCGCACTTGTCCCTTTTGGACCACATGCAATTATTTGGCAATCCTCTTCTTTTACTCGGCTTTTGTAATGTAGGTTCACGCCTGCCGCAATGGCCATACGCTTGAAGCCCTGGTCAATTGTATCATGAGAAGTTCCTCGCTCAACAATCCGATAAGCGGTTTTAGGAGATTGTGTTTTTGTAATTTTATCATCAGGATGGACTAAATCTACCACTTTAAATTCGGTGGCTTTGAATTCACTTGGATCATATCCCCATGAACGTAGTTGGTCGAAAAAGTCAACATCCATCGACCAATTTTCTAGTGCTTGAAAATCGCCATCAAAGCGTTTACCTGAATCTTCTCGGATATCATGTACATGAACTTCAACACCCGCCTTAGCCAGTGTTATGGCAGCGGCAAGACCGGAAAGGCCCGCCCCCATGACATGGATTGGGTCATCGTCCGCCATGGTATTCTCATGGCCGAGGATGGTTTCAAGGATGCGGCTGTTCTGGGACTCATTATGCAGGGGCATATTTTCATCCAAGAAGCCCCTGAAGGCCTCGATACTGAGGAATTACGTTCACACTTGAATACAGATGGTTGTGGCGCAATTGTTTCATTTGTAGGAATTACTAGGGGAATGGATGAAGGTGAAGAAGTACTTCGACTAGAATTCGATGCTTGGCAGGATAAATTATCAGACACCCTCCAAACGTTAGCACAAAACGCCATCGGGAATTTTGCTCTACACTCAGTTGCTATGTCCCATCGAACTGGAATTGTCGGGCCTGGAGAGAATATTGTTGCAATACATGTTGCTAGCCCTCATAGAAAAGAAGCGTTTGAAGGATGTTCTTGGTTAATCGATGAACTGAAACGGCAAGCCCCTCTGTGGAAAAAAGAAGTCAAGCCTAGTGGGGCATCATGGAAAGCAGGATTGGGGTGAAAAAATGGAAAAGAGTATCCAGGCAGTAGTAGATATTGGAGGAAAGCCGATTGTTCACAGGAAAGCGGTAGCCACCGGTTTAGTACACCTTTCATCATCATCAAAAGATGCAATCTCTTCTGGAAATGTCAAGAAAGGAGATGTTCTTGAAGCATCTACTATTGCTGCAATTCAGGCCGTGAAAGAAACCCCTAGAATCATACCTCATTGCCACCCCATACCTCTTGAAGGTTGTAAGGTGGATTGGGCTTGGGAAAATTTAGCCCTCCGCTGTACTGTTGAAGTGAGTGCTCATTATCGAACTGGGATCGAAATGGAGGCACTCACCGGAGTTGCAGCAGGCCTTCTGTGTGCGCTTGACATGGTCAAATCTTTTGAGAAAGATGAAGATGGACAATACCCTGAAACTCGCATTTCAGATATTGTAGTCCTAGAGAAACACAAAGCGGAATGACCCGCTTGATTGATGGAGGGGACGCGTATCGCACACAACATGGCACGTACTGCTGACCTAGCACACCACTTCCTAGAAGCCGTTGACCAAGCGGCAATAGCAAGCGCCGAGTGGCGTGGTTTAGGCGACAAGAATGCTGCTGATGCTGCCGCTGTAGAGGCTATGCGTCGTACATTCGACAAAGTCCCTTTCGATGGCAGGGTCGCTATTGGTGAAGGTGAAAGAGATGAAGCACCTATGCTATTCATTGGTGAAGAACTTGGAAACCAAGTAGGTATCGAGGGCGCGCTACAAATTGACATTGCAGTCGACCCACTAGAATGTACTAACAACTGCGCTGATAATTCACCTAACTCTATTGCTGTATTAGCAGCAGCGCCCAGAGGAACACTACTCCATGCACCAGACTGTTACATGGATAAAATTGCTGCTGGCCCTGAGTTAGCAGGCCATGTCAGCCTTGATGGAGGGGTAACCTACAATCTAGAACAAGCGGCATATGTACTTGACAAGCCCATGTCGGAAGTCAAAGTTGTAGCACTAGATAGAGAGAGGCATTCTGATTTATTCAAAGAAATACGAGAAGCAGGCGCTCAATTACACCTGATGGGTGATGGAGATGTATCTGCTGCAATATGGGCAGCAAGACCGGATGGACCATACGATATGCTCCTAGGAATTGGTGCGGCTCCTGAAGGGGTCATTACTGCTACTGCTCTACGAGGAATTGGTGGAGTATTCGAAGGAAGGCTGG